>VXXH01000041.1 GCA_009835515.1 Candidatus Poribacteria bacterium | reverse complement strand
ATCCATAATACTACAGTGTAACAGAATTTAAATTATCGCGCAAGTCCTATTTCTTCTATCTGATTGATTTTCAAATCATCAAATGGGTTTCCATCCGTATCAGTAATCCGCAAATAAAATCCCCATCCGCCGACCTCTTCACATACTTTGACAAGGATACTGTTTTGACCCGATTTGAACGTAACTGGGATGGTGTATTTATCAATTTCTGCTGTGAATGCTTTCGTATGCGTGAATACCTGTTTGCCATTAAGCCAGATTTTCCCTTGGTCATCGCTATCGAATCGGAATTGGACTTTTCGTTCATCAGGCGAAATAACAGTTGCGAACGCATAAGCAACACCCCAATTGACATCCTCTCCGAGACTGATATGGGCGTTGCGTATATCGTCGGTGCTTTTTTGCCAACCGACCTGTCCGTTTATACCTTCGTACGTTTTGGTTGTGTCAATCTGCGCTGCGTCTTCCGGGATGTAAACCGTATTGTAACCGATACCCCCGGCGTTATCAAATGGACCCAGGATCAACCATGCCTCTTCGGTGATGAAGCCGGTTTTTTGAATATGCGCTGCTGCTTTCTCGGGCATATCGTTGTCGCGGTAGAACGCCGCCAGTGCAAGGTGGATGTTTAGGCGGACACTCAGGTTGTCAGGGACGGCATCCATCAGTTTATGCAGCCTATCCATGTAACTTTCTTGGTCCTTGGCAGTTCTGCCGATTTGCGCGATTTGCGAGAATAACCTACGTTCAACATATCCTAACATCATGGCATTTGGGTTGTTTGTGAACGCTTCAACAATGTTTTTCCATCTGTTCTCGAGATAAGTCTGTTCTAATGTCGCGATGTAACGTGCGTTTGCCTTATTGTCTGCGGTGCGTTCAACAAATTTCAACACTGTTTCAGAACGCGCTTCTTTGTTTTCAAGTACTTCACCAGATTCAGGATTCCGCGCAGTTGTGAGGACTTCATCCCAGTCCCACAAGAGCACTGTTCCATCTCCGCCCGCGCTCACAAGCGTTTTGCCATCCGGCGAAAATGCAAGCGTCTTGACCGCATTTGTATGTCCATCAAGCGTCGTGAGTTTTTCCCCCAATGTCAGATCCCATAACTCGATGCCACCGCTTTGTATAAGTCCGATAACAAGGACGGTATCATCTGGTGAAAATAGTAATGTATTGCCCCAGACATCGGCATCATAGGATATTTCCTTAAAGCCGAGCTGTCTCCGATTTCCCAACAGGCGCAGCTTTTTCATACTTCCGACAGCAAGCAGCGAACCGTCTGATGAGAATGCCACATCCATAATAGGATCCCGATAACGATTGCCTGTCGGGGGTTCTTCTGCAAAGAAGGACGTGAGTGCTTCTCCAGTTTCCGTATCCCACATCTGAACATCTCCACCCATGGTGCCACCGGCAAGTCTTCTACTGTCTGGTGAGAATTCCAAGGTCCTGATGATAGGTCGGTGCTGCTCTTCAGGGGCAGCGTTCGGATCCGAAAGAGATATATCAAGTGTTTCACCTGTCTCTGTATTCCACAGGCGAATTGTACCCGAACGTGTACCTGCTACAGTCTTCGCGTCAGGCGAAAACGTCAGGTCTGAAGCACTACCAGGAACAGACATCAATTCGCGACCCGTGCTGACATCCGTCAAACGCAGCACAGAATCCGACCACGGTTCAGGCGAAGGACTCTCTGTGCCGAAGCTGACGAGTTTTGTGCCATCCGGCGAAAGTGCTAAATCCAGATACCAACCCCGAAACCCTATTATCTCAAGTGTCCTGTTCGTCTGAAGTGTCGTCTTTTGGAAAGTTTTCAGATTCCAGAGCGTGAGTATCCCGTTATACCCGACACTCGCAATCGTGGCACCGTCTTTAAGGAACGTCGCTGCTTCCAAAGATGCTATGTGTCCAGTGGTATGGGTGGATAGCGGTTCCGCTGTCTGTGTGTTCCAGAATCGGATCGTACCATCCGAACTCCCACTGGCAAGCATTTTTCCGTCGGGTGAAAATGCTAATGCCCTGATATCGCTCACGTGCCCTGTGCAAGCACCGATCGGTTTACCGGTCGTGGTATCCCACAAGTGGACACTTTTGTCAACACCACCACTGGCAAGCACTTTTCCATCGGGTGAAAATGCCAACACAGTCGGTTCATTTGTGTGTCTTCGGAGCGTGATCGGTTCAGTCTTGTTGGTAATGTCCCATAGTTGTACCGTTGTATCTCTGCTTCCACTGGCGAGTCGCGTACCATCGGGCGAAAACGCCAAGGCGAAAACACTATTCTCATCATCAATCAGTCCGACCAGTTCATCTGGTACCTCAAGTTTTTTTGCATTTTCTCTGAGCGTGGATAACTTTTTGCCCGTCCTCGTGTCCCATAACGCAAGGTCTCCGTTATACATGCCGATTGCGATTTTATCTTCTGTGAGCGCGTAGACTTCAAGATGCCCGTAACCCGGTCGTTCTCCTAATTTGTGGACAGTCTGCTTGCCTGTCTCAATATCTAACCGATTTATCGTGTCTCTTGATTTACGCAAACTGATGAGTGTCTTACCATCTCCGGAAAAATGCAGCACCGCAGCAGCAGGCGGCATATTGGGAAATAGGACTTCCCGACCGGTGGCTATCTCCCATAACTCGATTCGGTTCTCCCAACGACTCCCACCAAGATTCGAGAAGTAATCGCCACCACTATTGATAAGGAAACGACCATCAGGCGAAAAGGCGAGCGACCCACATATCCCCAGAAATAGAGATATTTCTTCGCCTGTTTTGGTATCGTACAGCCACACACCGATGTCCGTTCCGACGGCGAGTTGGGCACCGTCTGGTGAAAACTGGATAGCGTTAATATCTCCTTTTCCCAGACGCGCTTTCGCCGCGTTCGGCAATTCCCACTGCGGATAAGTATCAACAATTTCGTCGGTTTGTGCACCAGCAAACAGTAGTAGGCAGGCTATAAGATAGAGAGTGCACGCAGCGATTATCTGTTTTTCTCGTCCGAACATGTGAGATTTTCCTTATATCAGTTTCCAGAGGATCCGCAGAACCCCTCTCTAACTGGCCACTGGTGACTGGTAACTTCTTCTGAACGTGCTTACCGGGCAGGAGAACGAGCAATGGCACCGCCATTGCGTTAGCATCCTCAGCCTCAGCCGCCCGATGTCTGTACAGGTTCGGTGGTATCTGGTTCTGGCGGTGCTACTGTGCTATCAAGGTCTCCATAGCAGAGCGCGAACCCGCCCTTACCGAACCATGAACCCAGCGTCAAGCGGAAATTATCAATGTCGTTGTGGGACAAAAAACCTATCCGCTTGGTGTGATCGTGCCGCGCAACAAAATAGTGGCGGCCACGCCAGCGCAGTTCGCCGTTCATTGAAATGCGATAATCGGTGTTCGGAATAGGATCCGTATCGTTGGGATTGACATATTCAAGCGGTATCTTAAGTGCCTCAATGAAATCCTCCAACGAGCCACCTTCTCGGTAATAGGCGAGGATGTCGTTCCAATCTGCGAGCCGGACCCCTACGCCTAATGTTTCCTTACACGCCGCTTTGAGGTCACCTGTTTCGTCCAAATCGTGCGCAAGGACGTGAAAGTTTTCGTAACTCGCTGCAATCTGTTTTTTGGGCATTGGTGAAACTCCTTATAATAATACTATTTCTGAAAGTTCATACCACATGCACAACTTGTCTGAAAGGTGCTACAAGCACATTGAAAGGTATCCAATTAGAAATGGTATCACATTATCCGCTAACAGTTTGTAATTTCACTTATAGTTAGTGACGCGTAATTGGTGCGAAAAAGGTGCATTATTTGTTTTGCACTCGAATTTACAGGTTGAAACTCGCGTAACGCAAAAAAATTCAGATAACA
>VXXH01000872.1 GCA_009835515.1 Candidatus Poribacteria bacterium | reverse complement strand
CACAAAAAGGGACGCGTCTACGTTAAAAGAGACGGAGATAAATTTGCGTTTTCCGGAGAGAAACTTTCTCCAAAACAGCAGTTTGAGCTGCTTTCTGAAGGTATAATCCCAGAGGGATACGAAATCATCTCTCTTGATGAAAATTCAAATCTTCTTGATAAACCGCCAATGCCTCTTTCTCCCGAAGCACTCCTCAAAACTGGTATACCCGGACCACCGTGGGACGAAATTGCCCCGAAAGATCGCGCGTCAAAGGCACGGACTAAAAAAACAACAACCGGTGAACATTTCCAAGTTCGCGTGCAGCATCCTGACCGATTGATAACACCAATTTCACCAAGGTGGGAAACGCGCACCCGTTATAAAGTTGGAATTCGAGAGCAAGACCCGCGACCGGTGTTTGAGGTCCCACCGCAAGATGATAGGTAATCCACAAGGATCTGCTGGATAAGATAGTACCCTTCACAGTTCCTATCAGAAGTCGTCATGGAAAACGAAATGCCTCTAAACGAAAAGTTTAATGGTTGAATAAATGTTGAAACTCTGATAGAATACTACAGAACGAGTTATAGACAGAACAAGTTATAAACTGGGTTTACCCGAAATTTGAACTGGCTGAACATTACTTTTGAAGGGATGTGGCGAAGATTACAAGAGAAGAATTTTTAAAATACTACGATTCAGCAGCTTACTCAGCCAAGCTACGGGTACCGAGGTCGGGCCCCAACTTAGCTGTCATAAATACTGCGCGCATTAATGATGATGTTTCTTATGGGCGGAACGTTTATGCGATTGCCTTGGATCTTTTAGTTGATCGGCGTGCCGCTAATAGGGTGCAGCATGAAGTGTTCTGTCGCACTATAGAGCAGACTCACAATTTTTCTGTCGCCGATGTGTGGCGTGGTAACTCGCGTTGGGAAGGCCTTCAAAACCTCACGATAGCTGCCGCAGTTGATATTCTGTGTTTACCTGAAAAAAATAACCCACTCTCGCGCCCATTGACTGGCGGCGCACAATTGATGGCTGAGGTGAACAGTAAATGGTGGGGGATGTTAGCACTAACCTTACGACTCAGAGGTTTGCTCGAATTTCAGGTAGGGTGTCTCACTGTTCTAAAAAAACCGCTCCCAGAGATAGCGGAACGCCTCTCTAAGACGGAGCCTGAAATTCAATCCTTGTACCGGACAACCATCACGAGGATAAAGAACGCTATTGATCGGTGGGCGCAAAGCGAGATTTCAGCAGCAAACGAACACGTCACTGAAGTAGAGGAAATCAAAAGACATTACGATTACGGGAGGGCGTTATGAGGATCGGTGTCGTTTACTCTGGAGAACAGATACAACCGTGGCTCTTTCGGGCTTTGTACCCTGTTCAATTGCGTGTAAACTGCATCGCAAATTCCAGTGTCATTCCCGAAAACCGTGCCCGTGTTGAAAAATTCGCATCATTCTTCGATTGTGCTTTCTTTGAGAACCCTGAAGAAATGTTCACTACAACGCAGCCGAAATTGGATGGTGTTATCATTGTCTCAGACGAGACAGCAAGCGTGCCGCGTGCTCAACTCATTGAATCTGCACTTGCTGCGGGGATCAATGTCTTAACGCCGACCCCTCCTAACTCTCTGGAAGAGGGGCTCCACCTTGCTGCAGTATCTGAAAAATATAAACGGCTTGTTATGACAGGAACAAGGTTCATATTTGGCAGGTGTATCCAGGAAATCTTACGGATTGTCAGTAGTTCCGGGTTCGGAATTATTCAGGACATGCGGTTCTTGCTCGGAATCGGACGCGTGCCGTATTTCAACGACTTGTTGAAGTTTGGAGACTCGCATTTCCAGATTGTCTTCGAGATAGTCCGCCGGCTCTTTGTAGAATATATGGTGCTGCCTGAAGAAGCGACCGTAATGGCTTCGAGCAATGGTGCCCCGAACATCGCCTGCACGCTCAGATTTCCGCAGGGTACACTTTGCACTTTCTGCCAAACCTCTAACCGTCAATGGGGCAACGACTCGTATCATAAAATTGAAATTACGGGCAGTGCCTCTTACATCTGGAGCGACTTGCAGACTTGGAAATGCTTTTCTACAGAGAACACTTTCAGGATGGGCGGCGGCGATGAGGAAATTTCGGCGAATATACAAGGCTCTTCCGGTCAGCTTAACGAGTTTCGTTTAGCTATTGAAGGCAATCGCGAACCTTATGCAGGCACGCTCCGGAGCACTTTGCCCGCGCTGTGGTTCCGAGAAAGATTACAAGACTGTATTGAACACGGACAAACGAGTCTAAAACTGAGTGAGATTCGTGCGAACACAGATGCTGAGATTCAACGCCTGACCTCTCAGCTCGATGCTGATCCGCAGAATCGAGAATACCGACATCAGAAGGCACTGCTCTTCGGTAAACGTGGTGATTTCTCCTTAGCACTTGCCGAGTACCACCAAATCTTGTGAGTTGGCCCCGGGACCTAACAGGCGAGAGATTTCTGTAACCACTGTTGTAAAAGTGATTTTCATCAAAAAGCAAGGAAAATAAAATGAATGGGAAAACTACGACTCAGACACAGAACGTTACCAGAGATATTATCGGTGAATCCGTACAAATGCAAGAGGTCTTTCGATCCGTAAACTTAGTCGCCCCGACAGAAGCAACTGTCCTTATCACCGGTGAAACAGGGGTTGGTAAAGAAGTCATCGCGCAAGCCATTCATGACAATAGCGCGCGTAAAAGTGCGCCTTTCAAAGTCATCAACTGTGGTGCATTTTCGCCGGAACTCATCCAAAGCGAACTCTTTGGACATGAACAAGGGGCTTTTACCACTGCTATTCGGAAGCATCGCGGGATATTTGAACAGGCAAATGGTGGCACCTTGTTCTTGGATGAAGTCAGCGAGATGTCGCCTGAAGTCCAAGTGAAATTCCTGCGGGTCCTGGAACAGCAAGAATTTTCACCCATCGGGGGCGAAGAAATCATCGAGGTGGATGTCCGAGTCGTCGCCGCAACAAACAGAAACCTTAAAACCGCGGTTACAAGAAAAGAATTTAGGGAAGATCTCTACTATCGACTCAACCTCTTTCGGATTCAGATTCCACCGCTCCGTAGCAGGCGTTCGGATATCGCGCCCTTAGCGCATGATTTTGTCTCCCAATTAAGCGAAGATTACGATAAATTAATCACCGGTATCGCCCCGGAGGCGGTCAAATATCTTCAGAATATCAATTGGTACGGGAATGTGCGTGAACTCAGAAACGTAATAGAAACCGCACTTATCTTTGCAGAAGACGAAGAATTGAAAAAAGAGGATGTCGAAACAGCAGTAGAAAACCTAAATGAACCTGACGAACACCCAGATACTGACTCGGAAGCGTTTAGAGATTCATTCCCTGTAGAAGCAGATCCTGCACAAGCACCTAATGGAGACCCGCCCGTAGTCCCTGAAGCTGTCAGGAATAGATTATGGGAACTCCTCCAGACCGGAACAATGTCCGAGATCACCGCTTATATTAGTCTTATGCGGTATGAGGCAGAAATCCCGCACTCCTCTAAACAGGACATTGCCGAACGGCTCCAAATATCTGTGCCGACCTTGGATAAATATCGCGCATTGGCTGAGGAAGACACCTAAAAAAGCAGCGCATTTCCCCGAAAACTTACCGCCCCTCCTTTCTATATTTATCAATTTTGTGCCCCTCCGAATTCACATATCTGTCGCTTAATATGACCCCCTGAGAACCCAATTTTTTTCAATAGGTACTAACAACTTTGGCAAAACCAAAAATTTTTTGTGAAGCTAAAAAATTTGTCATGCATCACAAAAATTTTTGCGTCTTTACACGGTTTCGCGAAACCGGAGCGCATTCGGTTTAGCATCAATAGGATGCTATAAAC
>VXXH01000411.1 GCA_009835515.1 Candidatus Poribacteria bacterium | reverse complement strand
CCTCAAAGGTATCAAAAATCCGATCGCACAGATTTTCAAAGAAGATACTCCGCGTTCCTGTATAGACGGCGTACACCGGTTTGTTATGACGGGTAGCGTAGTTCATTTCACTGAGAACACCGGGCGACAATTTATCTGTCGGGTAAATGACAACCACAAAATCGCTCTGGTGGACGAATTGATAATCCCGTGAGATTGTTCGCGTTTTAATCTGCTCAATCACGCCGTCGTCCATCTCACCCATCGTCGCAGGGACACTTCCGTCTCCACCAGCGGTTACCAGTGCCATATCTTTAATTGTGAGCGGATCAAAGACAATAAATGAACGGCTCAATTTTTCGCCAATCTCTCGGATCTTCTCAATTTCCTTCGGAGTATCTCTAAGAAGTGTAATTGGGTAGCTGAGATAAAATTTCGGTTTCGGTGAAAAGAGGAGTTCATAGAAATTTTCAAGGTCGTGTTGCCGTGCGACGGTGTAGTGTGGTTTCTCCGTGAAGTGTGCGATTTGTCGTGTCAGAAACTCTTCCTCGTCTAACCAAACATTGAGTGTGGAATTATCCATACCTGACCATTGTCCACTCTCTTTCATCCGTTCCGATATATCGGTGATATTATCAACGACGTTGATCAGAAGATCGGGCAGGAGGATTTCAATATCTTTGAAAGAGAATCCTTCGATAAGACTCCCGCGCCACCGAAAGCAGGCGTGTAATCCGATGATGGCATGTTCATACGACTCGGCGCGTCGTGCGATTTCATAGAAAGCGGTGCGCCGTGCCAACGATAAAACGGCTGGATCTGAATCGAGTACTTTGTCTGTAAAATGGACACGGGCTTCCGCTGCAGCACTGTGCATAACATCACCAACATTGAAGAAGCCGATGTTCAGTTTCTGTTTCATGCAGAGAATTTTAAAATTTGCCATCAGTTCTTTACGCCCAGAGCAACTGATTCCGGTACAAATAATTTTCATAATGTTGTCCTTAAGAATAGCCGTCAGCGGAATAGCAGTCGGCTATCCGTTATCAGGAACCATCAGAAAGAGGATATAATGAAGGCGCATCCACTTTTCTGACCGCTGATTGCTGATGGCTGACTGCTTCTTTGCTATGCTCTCTCTGCCGCTAACGACTCCAGTCTCGCGAGTGCTTCTTGTTCCTCAGTTTGCCACGGACGGTGTGCTGGCTTATCCAGTTTTTTCGGTGGACTGCCGAAGACGAGGATATATGCCCTACGTGCTGCTGCCGTGCTATTAGGGGCGGAATAGTGTAAAGTCCGGCAATGGTGGAACGTTGCGCCGCCTGCGGGTATCGGGCAGGCAACTGCCTCCGATATGTCAACATCATCTGTCACTAACCCGTGTACAAGCGGATCATTGTCAATATGTCGATGCCAACGCACCTTTCCTTTGTGCGATTTTGGAATGAATTGGAGGCATCCGCTCTCAAGCGTTGCTTTATCAAGCGGTAGCCAGACGCTTAGACTATGTGGTAAGACTTCAGGGTTCCAGTATGCTTCGTCTTGATGCCACGGGGTTTCATTGCCGTAGTGGGCGGGTTTCAAAATCATGTGTCCGCCACCGCTGACCTTTTCAGTCTCTACACTGAGCAACTTTGCGGCGAGTCGCTGCGCGTTTTGGAAATAGACAGTCTCACGGAGTTCAGGGAATTGTGCCTCAGGCCCTAATACTTGCGGTAACGTCTCCCGTCCATTGTGCGCACGCGGACCAGCGAGATCAAAGTAACGTCCTTGCGCCTCTCCGGTTCGTTCCGTGAAAAGTTCATCGTAAATGCCTTTAAGCCATTCGATTTCTTCATCCGTTGTGATGCGCGGGATGCTCAGGTATCCGTTCTCTTGAAAAAAAGCGACCTGTTCGTCAGTTAGGTCTACGTGGCTTTTGTCAAGCAAGTTTTGGCTTGCAAGCTGCGCCGAAAGTTCACTCTTAGATTTCATAGGATCACCGAATTAAAATATCATAAGGTAAAATTGTTACGATTTGTGTGCCATCCTCAAAGCCAAACAGGCTCAACCACGTGATAATATGCTGCGATGGCGTGCCTAACATAGATAACACAGGATGATTGGCGGTGAATTGTAGGGGCTGGGTAACCCAGCCCCTACGAATTGAACTCTCTGTATCTTCGATCATCTGCTCTAAGATTTGTTCAAAAAACGGACGCTGCTTCGGTAGGACGATAAGACCAACTTCGTCCTCTTCGGCAAACCCTGCCTGTTTCTTCGCGATAGACAGCGCAGTATCAAGTCCTCCGATTTCATCGACGAGCCCAATCTCCTTCGCCTGTTTACCTGTCCAAACACGTCCTTGTGCGATTTCGTCGATTTCATCAAAGGATTTATTTCTTCCCGTTGCTGCTTTGCTAACAAAATTTTCATAAACGGTCTTCATCATCTTTTCGACGCGTTCCCGCTCGGTGGGTGTAAAACCGCCGTAATCCGAATACAAGGTAGCGTTCTGACCGTGTGCGATGATCTCCTTTGTCAAACCTGCTTTATTGTAGAGTCCCTTCAGATTCAGTTTACCGCCGAATACACCGATTGAACCCGTCAGTGTACTCGGATGTGCGACGATTGTCCCTGCTGCCATCGCAATATAGTAACCACCGGACGCAGCGACATTTCCCATGGAAACGACGACCGGTTTTTCGCGTTGTGTGAGCATCACCTCTCGCCAAATTAAGTCAGAAGCAAGTGCTGAGCCGCCGGGACTGTCAATACGTAGCACGACTGCCTGAACGGAATCATCCGTGCGTGTTTTTTCAAATGCCTTCTTTAGTTCTTTTGGCGTAATTGCTGACATTGAGATGAAAGGTGAGTCAATATCGGGTAAAATGGGACCGCTGGCATAGATAAGCGCAATCTGATTTTCCGATGCAGCTTGCGCACGTTGCGGTGGATTCAATATACTGAACAGCTGCATAAGTCCGGCGAAACTGTTCATATCCGGCACTTTTCGTTTGCGCTCATATCCGGGTTTGGCAACTTGAACATCTTCGTCTGGAGATGCTGCTTTCAGGGATGCTACCAATTCGTCGTAGTATTGTAAAGCATCAACTAATTTTTTCTGCTCTGCCTCTTCTGCTGTGAACGGACCGCTGTTGATTAAATTCGCAACGCTTGCTTCGGTGATACTGTCTCGATTTTCAGCGATGTGGTTCAGGAATTGGGTGTACAGATCATCAAGCAGCGCAGTCATCGACTCACGGAACTCGTCCGACATACCGTCGCGCATATAGGGTTCAACACCAGATTTGTATTTTCCCATTGCGAGCATATCTGCCTCAATATCCAGTTTGTCCAACAGTCCTTTATAGAAGATGACTTCGGCGCGCAAGCCGGTTAGGTTGAGGCTTCCGGTAGGCATTAGGACGATGCGATCCATCGTAGCGGCGAGGAGATATTCGGCATTACCACCACTTTCCAGATAACCGATCGTCTCTTTTTCTGTTTCGTGGAATTCGTTTAGTTTGGTGCGGATTTCTTGAAGCACTGCCCATCCGATGCTGACCCCTTCTATTTTAAAAATAACGCCGGCAATCTCATCATCTGTTTTGAGTGCGTCTAATTTTTTAAAGAGGCCGCGTAGCGTTTTTGTTGAGGAAGTACCAAAAGTGCTGACTGTTTTGGTGTCGGCGTAGGTTCCACTCAGCGTGAACTCAACATATTTTTTTGTGGGAGGCGGTGTTTCTTCCGCTACTTTCTCCTCAGCGAACACTGGCGAAACGAGGAGAAGCAACGTTAGCAGAAACGTGCATGTTTGTAATAGTTTCATGAGTCTATCCTTCTTTTTGGTATCTGATTTAGCACTGCTATTTTATCACAAAACAGGGATTGTGTCAAGTGGCAAATTCTTTCGGGTGTGTAAATATTTTGT
>VXXH01000721.1 GCA_009835515.1 Candidatus Poribacteria bacterium | reverse complement strand
ATCCATTAGCAGCCGATTTAAACGAACAGATTCGCGCCGCCTCACCAGCGGTTTTCGCACTTCTCTCCGAGTTAGGGAAACGCATCTACCTCCCGAAAGGGATCTTAAGCCAGACAGCGGAGGCAAACACGAAAGCCCACCAGTTCAATGCGACGCGCGCGATTGCCTTGGATTTTTCAGAGGATGCGGCCGACATGATGCACCTGCCGGTCTCGCGGGAACGGGTCCCGGAACTCACACTGGAGAGTATCTATGGCTACGCACCCGTACTCGGTCAACAAGAATTACGGGAAGCGTGGAAAGCGCATCTTTTGCAAGAGAATCCAACACTCGCTGGAAAAACATTCAGTCTTCCCATTGTGACAAGCGGTATGACGCACGGATTTAGTCTGCTCGCGGAACTCTTCGTAGATAGTGGAGACCCACTTGTGCTACCAGATAAGATCTGGGGAAATTACCGACTCATCTTCCAAACCAAAGCCGGTGCGAATATCCAGAGTTACCCGTTCTTCAACGCTTCGAGCGATTTTAACACACACCGATTTCGTGAGATACTCGCCAACGCTACTGCTGAAAAGTTGCTAATCCTCCTGAATTTTCCGCACAATCCGACCGGTTATGCGGTTACCCGCGTAGAAGCACAGCAGATTGTGGACGCGATTGTGACACAGGCGGAGGCGGGCTGCCATATCCTCGTTATGGTTGACGATGCCTACGCCGGTTTATGGTACGAGGCAACGGTCATGCAAGAATCACTTTTTGGGTTATTAGTCGAGTGCCACCCGAATGTGGTGCCAGTGAAAATAGACGGTGCCACAAAAGAGGAATACGCATGGGGGCTACGTGTGGCTTTTATGTGTTTTGGACTCGGTGCGGCAGCGATGCAACCGATCGAACAGAAGTTAAGTGGTTTGATCCGAGCGGATACCTCCGGTGCCTCACAGGTCTCCCAAACGCTGATCCTTGAGGCGATGCAGGCACCGGGATATGCTGAACAGAAACAGCGCAACTACGAAACGCTCAAAGCGCGGGCGTTGAAAGTGAAATCAGTAGCGTCTGATGTGCGGTATGCGAAGCTTTGGGAAGTGTATCCGAGTCATGCTGGCTATTTCACGTGTCTGAACCTTAAATCTGGGAACGCAGAAACCGTTCGGCAGCGGCTCTTAGAAGAACACGGCATTGGCACAATCGCACTTGGTGAAACAGCGTTGCGAATTGCCTACTCATGTCTTGATGAATCAGATATCGAGACGGTATTTGCGAAGATTGCGGGAGTTATTGAAGGGGTGTAGGGAACGGCGCGAAAGCCGTTCCCTATAGGCGTTAGATTTATTGTGCTGCCTTCAAGGCACCCCATGTAGTGGTGACTTTCCCACCGGGTTCAACAGGTGTAGTCGGTGGGTCTCCGACTGTTTTTCGGAAATAGACATCATCTTCAACATCATTCGGACCCGCCCAGACCCAGTATGCAGTTGAGTCAGGATCTTTCAGCGTTTGACGCATCGTGTCTGCACCAAAGCCCCAGATACCGGCACCGAATTGATCGAGTTGGGTCGCATTATCCCAACCGCTATCGTCAAAATCCGGTTGTTCCCAACCGTCTTTCCGATCTGCAAGTGGCGCACCGGCATCCGCTTTCCATGTATCATCGGACGGGATATAGGTGCCGTCGTCAAGGATAACATCAAACAGTGCACCGCCGCGCCCGGTATCACCGGGTTCCGCGTCGTGGACATAGACACCGATAACGGCGTAACCGTCCGGCATATCAAATTCGGTGATAGTGGCTTGCTGCCAGTTATTACCTTCGGCAACCTGTTCGCCGTTGACGAAACCTACCCAAGAGTTGTCACCATTGATACGGAGTGTTGCTGCCCAAGTGCCTGAAGCAACTAAGGCAAAAACTAAAACCAAAATTGTTGGAACGAAAAACTTTTTCATTTGATTCCCCTTTTCTTATGCTATGACGATCGCGCGAGGCTACATAGCGTCGTTTTTAATGCGTGCCCACGTGGTGGCGAGTTTGTCTTGCGGCTCAACGGGAAGTGTACCGATCGTATATCGGAAATAGATATCGTCTTCGGCATCGTTGGGACCGCACCACACCCAGTTTGCTTCACAATCCGGGTCTTTGAGAATTTGTGCCATGATTGCAGCACCAAATCCCCAAATACCTTCCCCGAATTTTTCGTAGATTTCGAGTTCATCTTCCCATTTGCTGTCGTCGAAATCGACCTTTTCCCAGCCATCTTTCCGATCAGCGAGGAGTTTGCCGGTATCACATCGCCAGCCATCTTCACCTGTTCCGATGTAATCCGGCTTGGCATCAAGGATAATATCAGTGAGGAATCCGCCTCTACCGGCAGCACCAGGTTCAGCGTCGTGGACATAGACAGCAATCTGGGCAAAGCCTTTGTCCAGTTTAAATTCACTGACCGTGGGGGCTTGCCAATTTCCGCTTGCAGCGACCTCTTCGCCGTTAATAAACGCAACCCATGTATTATCGCCACTGACCCGTAACGTGCCTTTTTTCGGCACAGCATTTGTCGTTTGTACCAGAAGCACACCGCTTAGAAAGATCGCGAGTGCTAAGTAGAGCATTGATCGGGTTTTCATAAAAACCTCCATAGATGCACGGTTAAAACCGTGCGGATTGTTTGTTACGGCACGCGAGATGTATCTACTTTTTGCCGTGTGTGTTTGATTCAAGTGCTAATTGCCCAGCGAGGTCCGCAACGAACTGATAGGCAACACGTCCAGACCGTCCACTTGAGGACGCTTCCCACTCCAACGCTGCTCGGTGTAGCGGCTCCGTTGGAACAGAGAGACCTCGTTTTAGCGCATAGTGGGAGACAATCTCTAAATAAGTGTCTTGTGAAATCCGATGAAAAGCGAGACGTAAACCGAAACGGTCACTCAACGACACTTTCTCCTCCGTCGCTTCGCGCGGATACAACTCATCTTCATCGTTCTGAGGATATTGGTTTTCGCGTACCTGTCGAGGCATCAAGTGCCGCCGGTTTGAGGTGGCATAGATGAGCACATTGTCTGGACACGCAGAAATTCCGCCTTCGAGCATCGCTTTGAGTTCACGGTATTCGGGTTCATCTTCGTTGAATGCAAGATCATCACAGAAAAGGATATAGTGCTCCCTGCGTTCCCACAATACCTCCGCAATTTCTTGTAGATGGATAAGTCCCTCTTTGCCGATACCTACCAGTCGAAGCCCTTGGTCGGCGTAACGTTCCAGCATCGCTTTAACAAGCGAGGATTTTCCAGTGCCACGGTCGCCCCATAGCAAGACGTGGTTCGCGGGCAGTCCTTGTAGAAATTGCCGCGTGTTTCGATCTAACGCTGCACACTGTGAGTTTATGCCGATAAGATCCGTGCCATCTACGAGATGCGGCTGCTTAACCGGCACGAAATATCCGGTCCCGTTCTGTGCTCGCCACTGAAAAGCGATGTAATCGTCCAAGCACTCACTTTGTGTGTCCGTTGTGCGAGTGTCCAAGCGGTTGAGTAGACTATCGGCTTTTTCAAGCAATTCTGTGAAAAGTGGTAAGATGCCTTCCATCTCCTGGTTCTTCTTAGACATAGTTTAATTGGATTGGTTTAAAATATCAGCAGAGACGTTGCGTATTAGGTTATGGTCTTATTTTTCAGTGTTGAAAACCCGTTTTACCCAATCTTCGAGCACAGGATCATTGGAAATCGCTCTCAACAGCCAAGTGCCACCCCATTTGATACCGAGTCCTATTGTCGCCGCTCCTACCGCTATTCCCAGAGGAACGGTTATTATTAAACCTATTAGTCCTTCCATGTTTGGTTTTCCTCTATCAAGTTTGGAGACTCACTAAATCCTAAATACATCAAATAGTTTAGCAACTTTGGTGGGTGTTTGTC
>VXXH01000496.1 GCA_009835515.1 Candidatus Poribacteria bacterium | reverse complement strand
AAAACTGAAATAGGTAGAAACAGAGTCTGCCCAAGGAAATTGTGGGATACCCCCAAAATGTCGGTGTAATGTGTAAATGAGCGTGGCGAGATAGGTCTTGCCGGTGTTACTTTCACCTACGAATACCGTCAGTGGACGTAGGTCTATTTCAGCCTCTTCTATCGGACCGAAGTTTTTTACGTTAATGTGGACCTTCATTGTTTCTACCTCTATTGGTGCTGGTTTTGAATCAATTATATGCACACCTGCGCTCAATTGCAAGGAAAAGTCAGCGTTCATTTTCTCAGTTATCTTATGCCTTGACCGTCTACAATCCCATGTCCCTCTTTGATGCGGAGAATTTGGTTTGACTTTAGATTAGAAAACCGTTCCGTGCGTCCGCTTTGCCAGTGGATTTCGAGGGTGTCAACTACCCTATTCTCTCCAAGTCCAAAGTGAACGCGCAAATCGCTTTGCGAGAGGTAACTCGCGCCGCTCCGAACCTCTCTGAGAAGAGACAGATCTCCCGCTTTCATAACTATCTTTGTACCGATACCTGATGCGTTGCTCTGTGTGCCAATAGGTTGGATTGTCAGCCAATGATTGCTGTTACCGCCGTCGTTTCGGAGGAGTGTTGCCGGTTGGTTGGAGTTATTGAGGAAAATATCAATATCGCCATCATTGTCGTAGTCGCCGAACGCTGCACCGCGGCTAACTCTTTTGGGCAATTGTGCCAATCCGACTTCAACAGATGCATCGGTAAAGTGATATGTGCCGTTTTGTTGGTGTGTGTTGCGGAAAAGTAGGTCAGACTGCGGATAAGTGCTTTCCGAAAAAAGCGCGATATTTTCTTGAAGGTGACCGTTTGCAACAAAGATGTCCAATAGACCGTCGTTGTTGTAATCAAAGAATTCGACTGCCCACTTAAAATACGGGAGCGTCACTGCGCCAATCCCTAAAGTAAAAGAGACATCCGTAAAAAAAGCAGCGTTTTCATTTTGATAAAGGACCACTGGCAGTGAAGACGCATTGCTAACAACGAGATCAAGGTAGCCGTTATTATCGTAATCGCCGAATGCACTACCCATACCGCTTCCGGGAAAGCCGTTCCCATCATAGCCTGTACCGGTAAGGTCAGCGGTCTCGGTAAAGGTACCATCGCCGTTGTTGTGGTAAAGAAAATCTGCCTCCATATCGTTGGCAATATGCAGATCAGGGTACCCGTCATTATCGTAGTCACCCACTGCAACGGCGAGACCGAGTGCGCGATGTGATATTCCGGCAGCTTCAGTGACATCTGTGAAGGTGCCATCGCCGTTATTGCGATAGAGGATGTCGGGTTCACTGACAAAGTGGCTGCCAGCAATCTGATCTGTCGGGCTACAATACGTTCTGATACCCCGTGTCTCCCACCAGCGATTTTCTTCAACCGAAAATTTCATATAGTTGACGACATAGAGATCAACATATCTATCTAAATCGTAGTCGAGAAAGGCACAACTCGTTCCCCAGCGTTCATCGCCGACACCTGCTTTCTGTGTAATATCTGTAAAAGTGCCGTCACCATTGTTATGATAAAGACGATTATGCCCATAGTTCGTTATATAGATTTCGGGGTAACCATCGTTATCAATATCTGCAGCGGCGCATCCGACACCATAACCGGTATCTCCGACACCTGCCTTCTGCGTGATGTCGATGAAAGTGCCATCGCCGTTATTTTGATAGAGTTTGTTTTCTGGGAGATGTCCGTGAGAACGTTTTTCATCAACGGGTGGTGGGATATAGGTCGCGTTCACTATATAAAGGTCGAGATCTCCATCAACGTCAAAGTCAAAAAAGAGTGCCCCGGATCCAAGCGTTTCAATGAGATATTTTTCGCCGGTTCTACCATCAACATGCTGAAATGAAATGCCTGCAGTGGCAGTCGCGTCAGTGAATTGGACTTCGGCGGGAACAGGCATACTCAAGATAAAAGAGAAAACGATACAACAGCAATATCTCATTCGTTGTTGGAATACTCTTTCTGTTTTTCACGTGCACGTCGCGCCTCATTTTCTAACCCAAGGGCATCGCAAACTTGGGAAAGTGTATCCCAATAGTTCGCCTCAGTCGGTGCGAGACGGACAGCAGTTCGCGCGTGGGAGAGTGCCTTGTCCATGTCCATCTTCAATTCCGTATAGCAGACTGCGATATTATTATGCGCAATAGCGAGATCTGTATCAGCAGCGAGTGCCTGCTGATACGCCCCAATTGCGAGGTCAATTTTTTCCTGTTTATGGTAAGCATGTCCCAAGTTGTAATGTGCAGTCGCTAACTCGGGGTCGAGCGAGATAGCCTGTTTATAGGTTGCCACTGCATCCTCAAATCGGCGACGCGCGAGGTAAACGATACCGAGGTTGTTATAGCCTCTTGCGTCATCCGGGTGCTTTTTCACCCACATTTCGGCTTTTTCAAGGAGCGGATCTGTTTGGCGGAGCAGTTTAAAAAACGCCATCGCTGTGGCAGCCTTTTCCTTTTCACCGCGTTTGACGTAAATCTGAGCGAGTTGGTAGTGCGCCTCCGTATGATCCACCTGAATTTCAATCGTCTTCTCAAAGGCGGTGATTGCCTCGCCTAAGCGTCTTTGTCTTGCATAGACTTTACCTAATCCTAAAATAGCACCGGCATCTTCTGAATTGAGTTGTGTGGCTTTTTTAAAGGCACGAGCAGCCTGTTCAAAATCACCCTGTTTCAAATGGACTTCGCCAAGTCCGGTATAGGCATCTTCCCATTCTGGGTCAATAGCAATCGCACGTTCAAACGCTTCAGCGGCGCGTGAGAATGTCCCTTTCTTGAGATAAACGATTCCAATGTTGTAGTGCGGTTCAGCTGTCAGCGGCGACAATTCGAGTGCCTTTTGATACGCCTTAAGTGCGGTATCGTATTGTTTCAATTCGGAGTATGCGATACCGAGTCTGTTGTAAACGATAGGGGAATTTGGTGCAAGCGCGATGGCTTTTTTGTATTCGGAGATGGCTTGCTCAAACTCTCCAATAGCATGGTAGGCAGTAGCATTTTCATAATGCTTTTCGGCAGGTGAAGAATCAGATAAAGCGGTGTTTCCAAGGACACTGAAGAGGATAAATAGGGTGAGATATTTTAGCATACGCTCCACCTCTCTGGTGTAAGGGCGGCGTTTGAACCGCCCTTATCAAGCGTATTTTTAGTCGCGATCGGTTTTGATACTCGCCCAGGTTGTCGCGAGTTTCTCCGCGGGTTCCACCGGTAGAAAATCACCCGTCATAATTTCGTCGATTTCCGCTCCGGTGATAATTCGGTTAAAGATAAATACTTCGTCAATAATACCTGTGAAAAATTCCTCGCCGGGATGGCGTGCGCCAACCATAATGGAGCCGTCAATCTCAGCAACAGTTGGCGGTTTATCTCCGCCGCCTGCTTTCTTACCGTCGTTATAGATGACAACCTCTGATTTGGTGTCATGCGTCACTACGAGGTGTACCCAGTCTGCTGGTTGAATGTCATCACTCACGGCTTTTTGTGCCCAATTGGGGGCACTTGACCAGAAATAGGTTTTGCTGTCACCTTTTCTAAAAATTGATGCCCACTTCAAGCTTCCAGCGGTCACCATGTAATTCCAGTCCCGAATTTGGTCATCGCTACGTTTGACCCAGAAAGCGATAGAGAACTGTTCTCTTAATTGCAAAGTATCGTTGATAGGTACCTTTACATGCTGTCCCTTCGTTCCGTCAAACTCTAACGCTTTGCCGAATTGCCCGTCCACCCATTTTGGACCTTTGATCAGTTCGCCATCATGACCATGCACGGAACTATCTGCGGCATTGTCTCCCTTTCCTTCATCAAAGGAGATGTAAAAAACAAGGGATTTATCATCCAACCCACCATATAAAGAAGTTGTCAGGGTGAACAGGAC
>VXXH01000789.1 GCA_009835515.1 Candidatus Poribacteria bacterium | reverse complement strand
CACCGATGACTTGTGGAACAAAAAACAGAAATTCGACTTTCTTAATGAACACCAGCATGTAGGTAATATTGTAGGGCAAACGATTGAACCAGATGCGCGACACACATGGCTCACCGAAGGACTTCACGCAGAATTTGATACATTTGTTCCAATAGGCACTAAGGAGACAAAGGCTTGGAAAGGTGCGGCAGAGAATGTGATTTTTAAAACTTATGGTAGCGGTATCAGTACAGGGCGTGATGCGTGGGTTTACAACTTTGATCGAAATATACTTGCTGATAATATGTCCAAGATGATTGACAATTATAACACGGAGGTTGACCGATGGAAAAGGTTAGTTAATCAACGGAAACAGAAGGACACTTCAACACCCAAAGTGGACGATTTTTTTCTATATGATGATACGAAAATCAAGTGGACAGATCGACTTAAATCAGAATTAGCAAAAAGCAGATTAATTGAGTTCTCGCCTGAGAAAACGAGAATTTCCCTTTACCGTCCGTTTACAAAATTAAACCTATATTTTGATAGTCTAATGACGCATAGAGTCTATGTTTTTCCCTCTATTCTTCCCACTTCGGAAACAGAATCAGAAAATCGGGTGATAATTGTCAGTGATCACGGTTTCCGTTCTGGCTTCAATACGCTGATGACAAATTTGATTCCGGAATCTCATATACTCGCAGCAAGTGACCGCTTTCAATGCTTCCCACTCTACACCTACGACGAAGACGGCACAAACCGGCAAGAGAACATCACCGATTGGGCATTGGCAGCATTCCGAACGCACTACAATGACAACACCATCACCAAATGGGACATCTTCCATTATAACTATGGTCTCTTGCACCATCCTGCATATCGCGAAAAATACGAGATGAACCTCAAGCGCGACTTACCGCATATCCCCTTCGCCGAAGATTTTTGGGAATTCGCTCATGCAGGCGCAGTGTTAGCAGACCTCCACATCAACTACGAATCTGCCCCCAAATACGACGGACTAAAATACATCGAAACCCCCGATATGCAGATTGATTGGCATGTCGAGAAGATGAAACTCTCCAAAGACAAGACGCAGTTGAAATACAACGATTTCCTCACCTTAGACGGCATCCCCGCGGCGGTCTATGACTACCGATTAGGCACACGTTCAGCGTTGGAGTGGGTGATAGATCAGTATCGCGTCAAAGTAGACAAACGGAGTGGCATCATCAACGACCCCAACCGTGCGAATGAACCGCGCTATATCGTAGACCTCATCGCCCGCGTTATCACTGTCAGCCTCAAAACCGTTGAGATCGTTAACGGGCTGCCACCATTGTAACCCAACCCCTCCTCTGTAGGAGCGAGCTGTGCTCGCGATCTTCTTAGGTGCATACCATAATTCAAACCCCTCTTCTGTAGGAGCGAGCTGTGCTCGCGATCTTCTTAGGTGCATACCATAATTCAAACCCCTCTTCTGTAGGAGCGAGCTGTGCTCGCGATCTTTGGTCACCCGGGATCTCCCTCATTCCATCTCGAATTTACACCGCCAAAATGGATAATCCCGCGCAGCCTTTACCAATCCTGCTCTCACCGGGTTATGATAACAATATTCAATAATAGCGTTCAATGATTCATCTCGCCGAATACCGTGATCGTGGTAAGCAGGTTGCCAAATCGAACCGCTACGACCCAAACACGCATTCATTTGTTTCGCTGTATGGCTTTTGAAGGACTGTATGAGTCTTGATAACGTTTGTTTGCTGCCGAGTTGGATAACAACGTGGATATGATCCGGCATCACAATCACACAAAACCATCTGAGTCGCTCGTTGGTTTCGAGCCAGTCAAATGACTGAAAAATGATGTCTGCGATTTTGGGAGTTGCGAGCAGCCGATTTTTGTTAAGTGTGGTGAGTGTGAGATAATAGTAGGTGCCCGGTATTGAGTGTCTACCTTTACGGAGTTGTTGGTGTCCACGAGTGGGTGTTTGTTTCATTTCATATTCCTATAAGTTTTTATCTACGGTATCGCGAGCGCAGCTCACTCCTACAGAAGAGATGTTTGATGTAAAATATCGCGAGCACAGCTCGCTCCTACAGAGGAGGCTATGGTTTCTGATAACTGACCACCGATAACTACTTCAGTCCCAGAGGGGCGGCATGTTTATAGAACGCGCGCAATCAATAGAAGCAAGCCCTGTAAGGGCGGCATGTGTATAAAATATCTTCACTCAATCTTCCGTTGGCCCTCCTTTCGTCTGTTCAAGAGCCTTTTTCGCTAACTCAAGGTCTTTGCATACATCCGTATAATCGGGATCTATTTCGCTGGCTTTCTTATAGTTCTCTATTGCCGCGCTATAATCACCAAGGGCAGCCTTTATCTGGCCGCGCGTGTGGTGGAATAATGCGACATCCGAATCTAATTCAATAGCAGTATTAATGTCAATTAGGGCCGCTTGATATAAATCTTTAACTGCTTCTACATTTCCCAATGCCTCTTCAGATTTGCCGAAGTGCCACTTTGTATCTGCTCGGTTGTTGTAAACAATAGCCAAATTTGCACATAATTCAATTCCTTTTGTATAATCGTCAATAGCATCTCTATAGTGATTTTGTGCTTCTTTGACCTTGCCCTCATCAAACTTAGATTGACCAAGGATAGACTTTGCAGCCCCTCGACTGTGGTAGACTGAAACATAGTCTGGACACAGTTTGATCGCTTTCGTATAATCGTCAATAGTGCCTCGGTAGTGCTGTTGCGCCTCCACTAAATTACCTTCATCAGTTTTTAATTTACCCAACTGAAACCTTACATTACCTCGACTCTGGTAAAAATAGACACAATTTGGATTTAGTTGGATAGCTTTATCTAAGTCAGCTATTGCTTCCGGATAGAGATAAGGAGAATGTTTATTTTGGCCCTGACGCAAACAGACATAAGCGCGTATTTGTTCTCTCTTCTGCCATTGTATCAAAGGTTCTATTTCGTGCATCCGGGCGAGCAGCATTTTGACTGTTTTTACCGGAACAGCAAAAGTAAAATAATCCGCATTGGCGACTGCAACCGCAATAACCTCACCGTTACCGTTTAATACAGGAGCACCACTATTCCCGCCATCAGTCTTGAATTTCATCCGAATCCACTTATCGCTATCGCGAATACTATGTATGGGTCCCTCTGTAACCTTGTATTTTTCACGAGGGTAGCCTATCACTTGAACAGCATCTCCATGCTGGAGTAGATCACTGTCACCGATAGGAAGTGGTATCCCCTCGCCTGCAATTTTTAGAATGACGAGATCGTTTTTGGAGTCAAATGCTGTGATGCCTTCAACAACGAATTTGGTCTCTGTTCCCACCAGTTCTGCGGAAATTGATGTCGCCCCTGCGACAACATGAATATTCGTCGCAATTAGGTTTTTCCCGACAAAAAATCCGCTACCTCTACCAGCACCTTCTGCCCTTATTAAAAGGGCTATAGGTTCACTTAACTCTCTATTCTCTTCCATAATAGTACCCTCCTTTGGGTGCTATTCCTGTTAGCGTTAAAGAACGCGCCTACTTCCCTATCTTCCCGTAATCCTTCGATATGAAACTCGATAGCCTCAGCGATCAATATCCGCACTTCGTCTATTGTATCACCGGCCGCTATACACCCGGAAAGATCGGGCACATAAGCACTGCAACCGTTTTCATCTTCTTCAAAAATAACGACGTATTCCATTTTTCACCTCAGGCCCAATAGGTACAGTTTCGCAACCGCACCGATGCTTGTCTGAATTGCGGATTTATCGGATTACACAGATTACACGGATTTTCATAACTTTTTGTATTTTAGGTCTTCAGCCCCGTAAGGGCAGCATCTGTGTAGAAACTCACAAGAATCATGCGAAAATCTACTTGTTAGGCTCCTTGTGATGTTCTTTCTAC
>VXXH01000520.1 GCA_009835515.1 Candidatus Poribacteria bacterium | reverse complement strand
TTGTTTCTTTTTTCGTTTCTTTTTCATTGGGTTTCACGTATCACGCTTTTAATCCCTTTCAAGTGGGTAGGCAGACACATAGTCGAGAGACTACGCTTGAAATGTCTGCCAACGTGATACATATATCATACCACATCTTGATAGAAATGTCAAGAAAAACAGGAGCGGGCATTCAACCCCGGGGTCCCCACCCGTTACTGGGAAGGGGGCTAAAGCATGGGTCTCCTGCCCGACGATTGATGATAAAGAAAAAACTATCCAGTTTCCTATGCCTCATTTTTGTCACATTCCTCCTGTTGGCGCTATTCGCGTTGCCACAAAACGTTCATGCCCAAGACTCGCGCTACAGAAATTTGCCTGAAGGGGCTGAAGTTCGATTGGGCAAAGGTTTTATTACTGACATAAAATTCTCGCCGGATGGCACACAGTTCGCTGTCGTCAGTTCTATAGGGATTTGGCTTTATGATGCGCGTACGTACGAAGAAATCGCTCTGCTCACCGGACATACAGGTTGGGTCCAGGCAGTGGCGTTTTCACCCGACAGCATGACACTTGCCAGTGTCAGTTTGGACCGCACAGTTCGGATCTGGGATGCTAAAACAGGGCAATATCGGACCACGCTCTATGGACATGAGAATTTTGTCTATAGCGTTGCATTCTCCCCAGACGGAAAAACGATCGCAAGTGCAAGTTCAAATGAGATTCGTTTATGGAATGCAAACACCGGTAGACAGGAAAACGTCCTGGCAAGACATGCAAGGTGGACATACGCCTTGGCGTTTTCACCAGATGGAAAGATCCTCGCCAGTGGAGACTCGGAAGGCGACATCCAACTCTGGGATCCATCCGCGGGTAAATTGATGCAGACACTTGAAACTAATTTGGGTTTCCTCTATGGACTCGTTTTCTCACCGGACGGCGCAACCTTGGCAGCGAGCGGTTCTGGCACCACTATCCTCTTGTGGGATGTTGGGACAGGTCGCCAATTATCAACCCTCATGTTCGGAGAAAGCACCCGTGGCATTCCAGCACTTGCGCTCTCGTCCGATGGCACAATATTGGCGAGTGGACATCGGGATAACAAGGTGCGTTTGTGGGATGCTCGCACTGGGAGGCTTAACGCAACGCTTGAGGGACATACTTCTGACATCCGGGCACTCGCCTTCTCACCCTCTGGAACAACGCTGGTCAGTGCAAGTGAAGATAGCGTGCTTCATTTTTGGGACACCCGAACTAAAGAATTTCAGACACCCCTCACAGGGTGGACAGAAGGGTTCACGACGCTGGCACGCTCACCTGATGGTACCACTATTGCCAGTGGAGAGGGTTCACGGGGCAACTTCGTTCGCTTGTGGGATTCCTCTACAGGGGAACTCCAAGCAGTCCTTGAGGGACACACCGATATAATCACGACTGTGGCATTTTCACCAGATGGGACAACTCTCGTCAGTGCAGATTGGGAGGGCATGATGTACCTATGGGATACCTCCACCCGAGAACGATATGTTACACTCTCTGGGCATACGGGAAGGATTTTTGCCGCCGTTTTTTCTTATGATGGGAACAGACTTGCCAGCGTCAGTTATGATGATACCATTCGAGTATGGGATACGCACACCGGCGAACTGCAAGCAACCTTTGACAGGCAAGGGGCGGATGGGTTAACGTTTTTGCATGACGGCAGCCTGCGTGCCTGTGGCGGATGGAAGGGACAGGAAACACTCCGGGTGTGGGATGTCTATACAGAAAAATCCGTAACGCCTGAAATCAGTACAGGACTCGGTCTGGGGCTCAACACTGTCGTCGCGTTCTCCCCGGACAAGAAAACGATTGCCATCGGAACCCACCGCGGTGGCATTAGTTTGTGGCGTGCAGACACCGGTGAACATCTTCTCTACTTTACGAGAGGACACGCACATGATGTCACGACCTTGGCATTCTCGCCAGATAGCAGTCTACTCGCCAGTGGTAGTCACGACAACACCATTCGTCTCTGGAAGGCAGCTACTGGTGAACAACTCACACTCTTAACGGGACATACAAACGTACTTTCAATTACAAGATCTGCTGCCATCAGTGCTATTTCATTTTCACCGAACCAAACATCCGCTGATTTCGGTACAACTATGGGCTGGAACCTTGCGAGTGCAAGTTATGATGGCACAATTCTCTTATGGGACCTCGCGCCGTCCCTTACACAAACCGCGTGGGATGTCAACGCCGACGGGATCATCAACATTTTGGATCTCACCTTCATTGCCTCACGCTTCGGACAGAAAACGCCAGACCTCAATGGAGACGGCATCGTTAACATATTGGATCTCGTCCTTATCTCACACCATATCGGAGAATAGAAACCGAGATAATCAAGCAACTCCGCTCCCAGACCTAGTAGGTTCGGTTTGATGAAGTTTAATTATTTAAATCGGTAATCCCAATTTTCCCCAGGCCGGTAGGTTCAGTTTTGCGGCGTACACGCCTGCCCCCTGATAAGGGGGTGTTTTTGCTGGAGGTGTTTTTGATAGGGGTCTTTGATAGGATGTTTCTGCGTATTGCTTGGGTATTTCTGCGGATTTCTTGCGATCTGCCTCGCAACCGAACCGGCTTCCACGCGTAAACATCTTGTTGGTTTCCTGTTCAGTCTCAATCTTTTGTAGAATAGGCTGTTAGCCTGTTCAATTCCAATCTTCTATAGAATAGGAAACCGTTAGTTTCCTGTTCAGTTTCAATCTCCTGTAGCCTGTAGGTTGGATTGAGTCGTAAAACTCAATCTCTGTCTGTTGCTACCGACAAAACTGGATACACCTTTATGAGCAGTCCATCTCCATTCATAGTCTCGGAATGTTGTCCGTATCCCTAATGCCGTTCACATCTCTTTACCCTACGTGTGTATCCAATTCAGTGATGGTGTCTGTGCCGTGCTGTCGCTGAGCGTCGTTTCCAGCGTTGCGTTATCTCGCTTCGTGAAACTATAACGGAGTTGAAAATTGGTAGCTTCCTGTACCTTCAGTTTTATATCGATTTCGTATGACTCCGCGAGCGTTGTATACGTGCTACCCAAACTTTTTCAGAAGTTGTCGGATGTGCTGGCATTCGCCCCTAAGGACATTCAATTCCACGGGTCTACGGAACCACGGAGCGTATACCGATATTCTTCCGCTTGACGAGGTTGAACGGAGAGCCATCGTCCACACCCCCAAAGTGACGGGCAATAATACCTTTGATGCGGCACGGGCATTGTGCATCGGCAGAACCACACTTTATCGGAAATTGACGAAATATAACCTGCAACATTAAAAAAGTGTCGCAAAATGCGACACTGTTGCATTTTGCGACACAATACGCTGGAACCTGTTTATCAAAGGTGCCGCACCCTATACTGCTCCTAAACGTGTCGCATTTTGCGACACTCGACAAAAAACAACTTTAAGCAACCCGATCACATCACGTACAGCCCGGATCCCGCGTACCACCTTGACTGGCAAAGGTATAACAGGACTGAATATGATAATTTCACAAATTGGCACGGTTCTTGCTTAAGTTATGAAGTGTAAGCCAAATCCCTTGATGTTAGTTGCATTTTACACAAAGTATCTCGGGATTTTGGCGTTGCATCGCAGATAGTTCCAATAAGCGTGGTCTCTCGCGTTGCGACTTTTCTGTTTGACAATAACACCCTCACGTGCTACACTTAGGCACATCTCTTGTTATTGTCGTTTTGTAGATGGCAGCCTCTAACGTTTCTTGAGGTGCGCCAAGGGTGCTGGAACCACCCATCGGCGCGGCACTGCCATAACCAGACTATGACAGCGCTGGTTTCTATTATAGCATATAACAGGCGTTGTGTGCTATAACAATAGAGACGTCACTTGCCCCCATTTTTTTCTGAAGGTTTGTGGTGAAAGGTTTTTGTTGTT
>VXXH01000748.1 GCA_009835515.1 Candidatus Poribacteria bacterium | reverse complement strand
ATAACAATCGCGAAATTTATATCATGAACCCGGATGGAAGTGGACAGGTGAGACTCACCCACCACCGTGCCGATGATGTCAGTCCGACTTGGTCACCGACGGGTGAACAAATTCTTTTCGCCTCTGATCGTGATCGGTTTCAGCGAAGCTGGGACTTGTATCTAATGGATGCTGATGGCAAAAACGTGCGTCGAGTGTTCGGCAAGTCGAAGGATAGATCTAACGCGGTCTGGTCTCCAGATGGGAAACAGATTGCTTACAGAAGACGAGAACCCAGAGGAACGTATGTTTATATTGGAACAATAGATGGGAAAAAAGAAGAACGCGTGGCAATCGGAAGTAGCCCGACGTGGTCTCCCGATGGTACTGAGATAGCCTTTCTCTCTGGATTTGAGAACAAGCGGGTGCAAATCAATATACTTAACGTGCGCACAAAAAAACAGAAAGTGCTTTTTCCACCCGAGGCAAAACCTTCATGGATAAACGGCGATTTAACGTGGTCTTTAACAGCGGATAAACTGGCTTTTTCTTGGAATCAGGAAGCGGAACAGAAAAACGTTGATATGGAAACGATCTATACGCTAAATAGCGACGGGACCGGGCTTAAACGAATTACGAGTGAGGCTGCCCCGAGAGAGACTTCGCCGGTTTGGTCACCTCAAGGGGATGCGCTTCTCTATAACAAGACCGATAAGAACAATCGCTTGCAAATCTTCAAAATAGCACTGGGCAGCGATGTTTCGGAACAACTCACAGATACTTTTATACCAAAGGTATTTGGAGATTTTTTTCAAGCAAATAGTGCGGGGGACTGGTTTGACCCAGCGTTCGCATTGCCAGTTGCACCGCGACCCCAATTGTTAACAACACAATGGGGAAAAATAAAAACGAAGTAACTGCTGTTTGCGAATATAATGCTTCCGAAGGTTTGTCGTTAGATTGACGTGCAACACTCCGAATTATAATTTTCTTGTAAGGAGGTATACATGAGACGTAAGTGTTTTCTCCTATTTTTTTTGCTAAGTGTAGTTGGGTTAGACCTAAGTGTTTATGAGGTGTCGGCAGAGGCTCCGACGACTGCGAAGATAGCGTTCTCATCGTGGCGTGGTCGGAATCTGGACATCTATCTGATGAATCCGGATGGCAGCGGGGAGGAGCGGCTCACCAACCATCTCGCAATGGATAGTGGTCCGAAATGGTCTCCGAGCGGCGAATACATTCTTTTTAATTCTGACCGAGACGGTGCACCAGGAGACTGGGATCTCTATCTGATGGATGCCGATGGCTCTAATGTGCGACGCGTGTTCGAGAAGGAGGCGGTAAGGACCGTTCCAACGTGGTCGCCGGATGGCGAACAGATTGCTTATAACCGTTGGGAGCAGGGGAAGTTTTATATCTATATTGCGCCAATAGATGATAAAAAAGAGGAGCGTATCGCACTTGGCAGTCAACCCGTATGGTCTCCAGAGGGCACGGAGATAGTCTTTATTGAAGGGGCACCCAGAGACCCCAAGCGGATTAGTATGTTAGATATCCGAACGCGTAAACACAAGTTCTTCTTCCCACAGAAGGGGCCCGCGTGGATTCGGCATCCTGCCTGGTCTCCAGAGGGCGATAGGCTGACATTTGCTTGGTACAACCGTGTTGCGTTTAATGTAGAAGAGTTTAAACTGGAGACGATCTATATTGTCAATCGCGATGGCACAGGACTTCAACAAATTATTGAAGAAGGGAAGCGAGCCGTAGCACCGGAGTGGTCTCCAGGGGGAGACGCGCTGATTTATAGTCAATTGGATAAGAATGATATGCAGCAAATCTTCAAAGTTACGTTGAATGGCGGCGAGCCAGTGCAGCTGAGCAATCCTCACTTCATAAATTTTGTAGGGGATTGGTTCGATCCTGCGTTTGCATTGCCGGTTTCACCACAGCCGAATTTCCTAACGACGACATGGGGACAAGTGAAACGGCAATAACCTTTCTGGCAAACCAACTCAGCAGCTGTGCTTACCAATTCAATCACAAACGTATTGAAGAACTACCGCTCGCGTCCTGAAATGAGCAGGTCAAAGGAATTGCTCTGCCATCCGCCATCCGCGACGATATTGTCTCCTGTTTCACGTAAGCGATCAACCATGCGTGCTTTCATACGGCGGAGCACATGCTTGTAGCCGAGGTGCTTCGCTAAGTTATGGAGTTCGTGCGGATCGCTCTTCATGTCGTAGAGTTCATCCTCGCTGTACGGGTTGTAGACGTACTTCCATGAATCCGTCCGCACCATCCTGACAGTGGCAAGTGTCGGCTCGTACCCGTGAAATTCGGCGAATACGTCATCGGGCCAGTCCGCTACCGTTTCACCTCTCAAAAGTGGAACAATTGATCTACCATCAAGATTATCAGGGGCTACTGCCCCACCGAGTTCCAAAAACGTGGGCATGAGATCTACAAGATTCACAAATTCATCACACGTTGTGCCGGGTGATGCTGCGCCGGGCCAACGGATGACGAGCGGAATGTGGTGTGTCTCCTCGTACATGTGGAACCCTTTATTGAAAAGCCGGTGGCTGCCGAGCATATCGCCATGGTCAGTTGAAAAAATAATAATGGTATCTTCCGCCAGACCGTTCGCTTCAAGGCAGTCGAGAATTCGTCGCACCTGATCATCAATGAAGGTACAGAATCCCCAATACGCAGCGATAACCTTCTGCCAATCGGGCCAGGTGAGGTGGCTGGCGTTCCAACGGAGCATCTCCTTCTGCTGGATGAGGGGTTTGTTGATGAACTGTTCATCAAAGTTGCCCCACCGTTCAACGGTGTCCGGATCGTACATTGTGTCATAAGGTGCTGGCACGGCGTACGGGAAATGCGGTCCGAAGAAGTTCGCGGCAATCATAAAGGGTTGCTCGGAATCCGAATAACCATCGATTAATTCAATTGCTTTATCAGCTGTCCACGCTTCCATCGTCCGTTCGACAGGAAGTGGCAGTCTGCCGTAGAAGGGTGCCTCACCACCCCATTCAAAGGGTTGGACAGCGTCTCTATCAATTCGGAAGTCAATGCCGTCGTCGCGGAGCCACTGATGCCACTCATTATAAGGATGCCATTTGTCATAGCCCCAGAACTCCGTGTCGCCTTGCTTGGCGAGATGCCATTTACCGATGCAACTTACGCGATAACCTGTTTCTGTTAGAAGTTTTGGATATGCGGGTTTGTCGAGGATCTGGTTTGCAAATACGCCGTTAAAATTCCCCATGTTCGACAGCTGCCCGTGGTTATGGGGATAGAGTCCGGTGAGCAGCGAACCACGCGCAGGAGAGCAGAGCGCGATGGGAGTATAGGCGTTCGTAAATCGCATACCCGTTGCAGCGATCTCGTCAACAGCAGGTGTTCTGCAAATTGGCGCACCGTTGCAACCGAGTGAATCGAAACGTTGCTGGTCGGTAAGCAGAAAGAGAATATTGGGTTGTTGTGCCATATCATTCCTTTTCACAAAATTTGCGAATTTTGAAATATTGTTGATGTGATTGATTATCTAGGAATCTATACTTCAGAGTATCTGGGGATTGCCCCTCCAAAGATAGGCGGTTTTTGATGTTCACACGCTATTTATGATTACCTTTCTAAATGTTAGAGATACCCGTCGCTCTCTGTAATACCTGTTTCCTTCCCACTGGTCCCATTTTCTGGCAGCGATACTATGCAACCACCCATATCTCGCTTCATTTTTCAGAACAACAAGACTTCTTGGCTCAAGCCGGACTGGTATTTTTTGGGTCCTGTCTAATTTGTTTGTGAAATCCATGACACAACTGGATCCCAAACTTAAAGAGACAATTGTATCCTTGAAACAGGGTTCACAATCAATATGCGCTGAGATCCCTTGCCCGGGGCGGTATTCATTGACAATCACCTGATCCGCTA
>VXXH01000325.1 GCA_009835515.1 Candidatus Poribacteria bacterium | reverse complement strand
GTGTAAGGTTGCTACAGAGGCTTTGGTTGCTAAGCTCGTGATAGCGTTCCTGTTGTATAAAGTTCTAAAACAGTTATTTACCATAAATAGCAGCTTGACATGTGTATCACGCGGATAGGGGACTCAAGGGTCAACGCGTATACCGTCAGATGGGGCAACTAACAATTAAAATATGAATTCACTCCGACTTCTTGTTAACGGATTTCTGATAGGCATCGCCAATATTATCCCCGGTATGAGTGGTGGTACCCTTGCCCTCGTTTTGGGAATCTATGAGCGGCTTATCGGTGCGTTACGGTGTATCGGGCTTTCAACGGTTAAAAAGTTGATTGGGGTCCTAAGATTCAAAAGACTTGCCTTCACAGAAGCCGGAGCCGAACTTCGTCGTATTGACTTCGGTTTCCTTGCACTGTTGGGTATCGGCGCGATCGCCGCCTTATTGCTTACGTCAAAACTGATTGTCCATCTGTTGAACAATTACCACGATGCGACTTACGGCTTCTTTAGCGGGTTGATCCTGACATCTATTCTCGTACCGTTGCGAATGCTAAAGGCGTTCGGTTGGAAAGAATTGCTGGTACTATTAATTGCCGTTGCTCTGATATTAAGCCTCTCCATGGGTACGGGTGAAAAGCAGTTAGAACGGGTTGCCTATAAAACTGGGAACGATTCAATGATGGTTGACAGTGCTGGACACACAGATGGGTTTCCAACGTACTGGGAACTCGGACTCTTTTTCGGAAGTGGCGCGCTCGCGATTTCAGCGATGATCCTGCCCGGCATCAGTGGTTCTTTTCTGATGCTCGCGCTCGGGGTCTATTTTCCACTTTTAACGGCGATCAATACCTTGATAGAAGGTGTTCCAGGGTTGATCAAGGGTACTTTAACGGAGGCGATGTTAGGAAGTGTTCTGATACTCGCTTTCGCTGCGCTCGGTTGTCTGTTTGGGCTTCTGGCATTTACACGATTGCTCAACTATCTGTTGGAGCGGTACCGCAACCTCACAATCGCCTTTCTCATCGGACTGATGGTGGGTTCACTTTACGGATTATGGCCCTTTCGTGAGTTCACAACGGTTGACGGGGAACGTATAGATACCGCTCACATATTACCGCAACTCGATATGAATCTGCTCATTACTGCGGGAGCTTTTCTCGTCGGCGGTGGCGTTATTATTTTATTTATGCGCTTGGAGAATTAGAAGACTAGTTTTTTATTTATAGCCTATAAGCAACCGCTTCACATGACGAGATGAAAAAAATAAAAAAGGTCGGTTTTTTTGTCAATACTACCAAAACGAACGCGGTAGGTGTCGTTGAAGGTGTGTCTACGTGGCTTAAAGAACGCGGTATTGTCCCGCTGCTTCCAGAGGAACAAGCCGTTGAATTGGGGTATCCGCAAACGGGTATCTCCAAAACGGAGGTAGTTGAACAGGCAGATATGCTGCTCGTTCTCGGTGGAGATGGCACACTATTGAGCGCAGCCCACACCCCACAGATTGAGAATGTACCAATTTTAGCGATTAATATTGGGACGCTTGGGTTTTTGACGGATGCCTCGCTTGATCAACTCTATCCGACTTTGAAGGCGACGTTGGCGGGGGCCTATCGGATAGAACATCGAATGATGTTAGAAGTCGTTGTGGACGGGCAGCCCGAAGTAAACCAAAGCCCACAACCGTTCCGGGCTTTTGCGCTTAACGATGTTGTTATTCGTCACTATACGCGTCTCATTGAATTAGACGCACATATTGATGGCGAACTCTTTATACCGTACAATGCTGATGGTTTAATAATTGCAACACCGAGTGGTTCAACAGGCTACTCACTCTCTTGTGCGGGTACTATTGTTGCCCCGCAGTTAGAAGCGATCCTTCTAACACCTATAGCACCGCACAGTTTGACCGTGCGTCCTTTTATCGCCGATGGTAACGCTGAGATAACCGTCAAGATGCGTGCTGCGTATCAGAGCGTTGATGTTTTTGTAGATGGGCAGCGTGAGACACACAGTCTCACTGCGGACGCAGTCATAAAAGTGCAGAAAGCGGAACGGACAATTCGGCTTATTCGTTCGCAACACCATAGTTACTATAGAGCCTTACGTGAAAAACTAATGCTGGGAATAGCTGTCAGTTAAGACGGACTTGGGGTATCAAGGTTTCTGGTAAAATCTATAGGTTAACGCGATACCACAGCAGACCTCTTTAACTGAAAACCGATAACCCATAACTGATAATTGGCAACTACAATGATAGAAACACTCTCTATCCGCAACATTGCCCTCATAGATGAACTTGAATTGGAACTGGCATCCGGGTTGAATATTTTTACAGGCGAGACAGGTGCTGGTAAATCGGTCATCCTCAAGTCAATTGGATTGGTGTTAGGTGAGAGAGCCTCCGCCGATATTGTGCGCGAAGGTGCCGATTTCGCGAAGGTAGAGGCGAGTGTCGCACCTGACGATACACATCCGATGTGGCACACCGATTTTGCCTTTAGCGATGTGTTGGACCCATCGGATGTGGTGATTCTTTCAAGGCAAATCAGTGCGAACGGTAGAAGCCGCTGCCATATCAACGGACGTTTGGTGAATTTAAAGCAATTGCAGGCACTCGGCACGCTGCTTGTTGACATCCACGGGCAACACGAACATCAATCGCTATTTCGGACCGAAACACATCTCAAACTTTTGGATGATTTCGGTGGGAGCAGTGAGGCGAGACAACAGGTCGGCAAGATATATACGCACCTACGCGCTTTGCAACAAGAGGCGGCATCCGTTGCGGACACTTTGGCTGCATCAGAACGCGAAAAAGAGCTCCTTGAATTTGAAATTAAAGAACTGACTGCGGCGAATCTGGAGGCAGGTGAAGACGAAAAGTTGGCAGATGAAGCCCGTGTCCTAAAAAATGCGGAAAAACTGTCCCAGTCTGCAAACTATGTATGCGAACAACTTGATGGCAGCAACCGATCAGGCGGTTTCGGCGGTGGAGCTATGGGAGCGGATCTGTCTACACTTGATCGTTTGAAAGATGCTGCGAACGCGCTTACAGATTTATTAGACCTTGATGGCAGCCTCTCGGAATTACAAAATCGTTTGGAATCATCGCTCTACGAATTGGAAGATATTGCCTCACAGATCCGTCAGTATGCTGACACCGTGGAATTCAATCAAGGCCGATTGGACGAGATCGCCGACCGGCTCGCCCTGATTGCAAAACTGAAGCGGCGTTATGGCAACACTCTTTCCGAGATACTGGCATACCATGCTGAAGCGGAACACAAGTTGGAGACCTTACACCTCGGCTCAGAGAAACAAGAGTCGCTTCAAGCGGAAATTGAAAAAACAATCCAAGAAGCACAACATCTGTGTACTGCGCTCTCCGCGAAACGGCTGCACGTCGCGAAACATCTTTCGGAGCGGATTGAGAAGGAACTCCGTACGCTTGGCATGGACAAAGCGGAGTTTCAGGCATCCGTCCAACACATCCCAGAGGAACGCGGCCCGTTTGAAGTAAATAGTAAACGTTATGCGTTTCGTTCCGACGGGATGGACGATGTTGAATTCTTGATTGCCCCGAACGTCGGTTCCGAAGCGCGTCCGATTGCGAGGATTGCATCAGGTGGCGAAATTTCTCGGATCATGCTTGCTTTAAAGACGGTGCTGGTTCAAGTTGACGAGATTCCGACACTGCTTTTTGATGAGATCGATAGTGGTATCGGCGGCAAGGTCGCCGATGTTATTGGCAAGAAATTGAAGGAACTTTCGGCGTTTTCGCAGGTCATCTGTATTACGCATCTCCCCCAGATCGCCCGTTTTGCTGACAATCATTTTCGGGTCGAGAAAAAGGTTGCTGATAAACGGACCCTGATTACGGCGAAACTACTGACAGCGGAAGAGCAGGTTAATGAGATTGTCC
>VXXH01000564.1 GCA_009835515.1 Candidatus Poribacteria bacterium | reverse complement strand
CATTTACGCCGTTGGTCAACAAATAACAGAAAGGGGTTCACGCGCTTGCGTGGCGGAAAGTCGGTGACTTTCACATCGCACAAGAGATTACACAAGACGCGTTTCTTAAGGCATATCAGAAACTCGGAACCTTGAAAAGTTATGAGTTGTTTGGTGGCTGGCTTTATGTGATTGCGTCAAACTTGTGTCTCGACTATCTCCGAAAGAATCCCCCACCGGAACAATCCTTGGAAGTTACCGATGCAAGCGAGGTGAATCAAGTGTCATATTCTCGATACATAACAGGAAAGCAGGCGGCAGAAGCGGATGAGGCACGTCGTGAAGTCGTCAATAAACTGCTCCAAAAACTGCCAGAAAGTGAAAGAACTGTGATGACACTGCATTATCTCGGAGAGATGACGATTAAAACGATCAGTGAGTTCCTCGGCGTATCCCCGAACACTGTGAAGAGCCGACTCAGTCGCGCTCGCAACCGTTTAAGGAAGGAAGAAGACATGATTCGACAAAACCTCGGCAGTTTCCAACTGCCTGCAAACTTAACAGAAACTATCATGCGCGAGGTCTCGCGTATCGTTCCCACTGGACCTGCCGCGAGTAAACCTGTATTGCCGTGGGCACTCTCCGCCGCCTCAGCGGTTTTGATTTTTCTGCTGATGGGAGTTGGTGCACAATACCTTTCGCGTTTCCAGAAGCCTTACAATCTAAACGCCACATCCGAGCCGACGGTTGATCTTATCGAGGCACTTTTTGTTGTTGATACGCCTGCGAAACCCGCGATTCGGAATCAGGCTGGACGTTCCGCTACACCGGGTAAAAGCCCGGGGAGCGGTCAGCAGCCGGACGCGCGACTTTTCGCCGCAGCGGTTGATGAAACTGAGGTTTCAACGCCGAAACTGCAGTGGACACAGACCAAAGGACCGGAAGGCGGTTTCGTCAACAATTTCTTCACGACGAATGCCGGTGATATTTACGCAGGTACCTCAACGAGTCTTTACAAACTCGGAGCCGATGGACGTGCATGGCGACGCGTTAATGCAAGAAGAATCGGTTCACTGAGCATCCAAGATTGGTTAGGGACTGCGGCGCAGATGGCAGCGCATGGTAATATGCTTTATCTCGCTACGGATACTGAAATATTGGCATCCGAAGATAAGGGTGAGACGTGGTATGCGTTGGGTACGCATCGAAAAGGAATTGCCAGAGGCTTTGCGGTGACCGACTCAGGATTTTACCTCGCGCTTACTGGCGGTGTTTATTATTCCAAAGATGGTAAGACTTCGTGGGCTGCTCTGAAAGATGGCATCGGATTTAAGAAGGTTAGTGCACTTGCAGTTGTTGAAAATACGGTGTTTGCTGGTACCAATGGCGGCCTCTATCGCCTCAACGCTCAGACTTGGGAGTTGCTGGCAGTTGGTTCTACAGATTTGCACGGCGAGAAACCGGTGATCCACGCTTTGGCTGCTTCAAAACATCGACTCTATGTTGCAGCTGGGAAAGAGGTGGAAAGGGGGTTCGGCGCGCTATTCAGGTCAAGAAAAACAGACGACAATTGGTGGTCACTTTATCGCTCAACAGATAAAGGTGAGTCGTGGTACCCTATAGATCCACGCGAAAGGCAGGAACGTGAGGCGGGTAGGCAGCGGAGGGGGCAAGCTTCGATGGGTTCCCCACTACTCGGGTCAGATAACATTCCGAGCGTTAAGATATTCGCAACAGACGCAGGGGTTATGGTGACGGATGCAGATGGCGAGTTTTTCTACTCCATAAATACCGGAGAGACATGGGCGACCTTAGAAAAGGATGGGTCAGATGCCGGTATCGCTCCGTCGCTACTGATAGCCGATACAAACATTTTTTATAAAGGTGGCCAGTCCGGGATTCTGCGCACAACTGATGGCGGCGAATCTTGGCATCAGTTTAATACAGGGTTCGTTAGCACGCCTGTTACGACTTTAATCGCTGTTAAGGATAGACTCTACGCAAACTCGGTGAATAATAAGTATGTTACCTCAACGGACGGTGGTGAATCGTGGACACTGCTTCCGAAAATTGACGACAGTGTTTCTATCGCTGTATTTGATGGTAACATATATCTGAAGAAAGGACAGAATATGAATTTACCTTCACCGCTACTTCGTCTATCTACTGAAAACAATGGCTTAGAACTTATACCCGATATGCCCGGTTTTGAGGGGGGCAATTCAAGTAACACGGTACAGACGGAGATAGACGTGCCTGAAGAAATGATGCTCACAGCTGTGCGAGAAGTCTTGCAGGAATCATTTCCAGATAAGGTTAATCAAAATATTGAGGATCTTGATCTTGAACAGATAGCTGAGATGGTCAAGGATATCAATCCTGACCAATTATCTGACCGGATAATTGAGAAACTCGAGAGTAACCCTGATTATGCCAAGGTAATGAGTGAGGCATTCAATAAGGCTTTTGAGGAACAAGTTTCAACGGGTATGCCGTCGTTTTTTGGTAGTTTTGCCGTTAGTGGCGAGACTTACTACGTCGAATACGGGCAGAAACTTTTCAGGTGGGAACTCGATATGTCTGAATGGTACGATACTGGGTTAATAGATGAGACTGAAGTTGTTTTTCCTGTTGACTATTCCGCTGAGGCTTCTACGTCTATAAATGTCCGTGATTCCATAGGTTTCAAGATTGCTGTGTCAGGTAGCACCGTCTATGTTGGGAAACGGGATGGACACCTCTCTCAATCGTTTGATGAGGGCGAGACTTGGAGTGATGTTACTGCTGATCTTCCGTTTTCTTTTATCGAGTTTAATGCAATCGCCTTTGCAGGATCAACTGTTTATGTGGGGACCAACAGCGGGGTGGCACATTCAAGCGATGGCACCCATTGGCACGCGGCTACCGATGTTGAAGGTGAGACACTTGTCATGGAGAGGTTTGCGGTTGAGGGCGCGACAGTGTATGGTACGACTGGGGAATACGTGTATGAGTTGAAAGAAAATGCAAGCAGATGGAAACAGGTGACACCTGAGATCCCGGATTCCGTCTTGTCGTTTGCTGTTGATGGTAACGTGCTTTATGTCGGGACTGCCAGCAGCGGTGTGCTACGTTTTACGCTTGATGAATAGTTACAGCATTGACGCAATGGAATCTTCAAAAGGCGCGTTTTCAAGCGCGCCTTTTTTTTCATTCTATAAATAAACAACAGCAGTCCTACGTTTTCCGCCGCTACCAAGGTTTATTACACCTGTCAATCCACGGTGTATCGGTGATTAAGTTAGGATTTTATGTTTTTTTTTTCAAATTTTGCACCCTTTTCCCTGTGAGGCGCGTCATTAATAGTAGAAACCGTATCATGAACAACGAAAAAGTTTGCCGTTTAAGGTAAACTTAATGCAGCTAAACGACTCAGGATCTTGCAGCTGCCAGTGCCGAGCAGGATTCGCAAAGCCCGATTTAGGAGACTACAAAATGGCGATTAAAGACTACAATACAACAATTCGGTTAAAGCCGAGTAAAACCGTACTTACCTTTGCCTACATTAAAAGAGCCAACGCGAAATTGGATAGCGGTGACAATAACGGTGCCATTGAAGATTATAATGGGGCGATCCGCTTGCAACTGAAAAGTTCTGTTATTCTCACTGTTGCATACCTCAATCGTGGGCTTGCGAGATTCAATATGGGTGACACTATAGGCGCGATTAGGGATTACGACGTGGTTATCCGTCTGAAACCGAAAAATGCTGTGCTTGCCAGTGCCTATGTCCATCGTGCTATAGCGAAGTCTAAATTAGGGGACAATATCGGTGCGATCAACGATTATGATGATACGATCCGTCTTGCTTTAGAAAACACTGATTTTGCAGCCTACATCTATAGTAAGCGAGCCGCTGCCAAGTTGGAGATATGTGACAATATAGGCGCGATTGAAGACAGTGACA
>VXXH01000633.1 GCA_009835515.1 Candidatus Poribacteria bacterium | reverse complement strand
GCCTTCAGTCCCGATGGAACAATACTCGCAAGTGGAAGTCGCGACAATACCATCCATCTGTGGAACGCAAACACAGGAACACATATACGCACACTATCTGGGCATACGAATTGGGTCATGAGCGTAGCCTTCAGTCCCGATGGAACAATACTCGCAAGTGGAAGTCGCGACAATACCATCCGTCTGTGGGGCGTTGATATAGGTGTCCACCAAGCGACTCTCACCGGACATACAGAATCGGTCTCAAGCGTAGCGTTCAGTCCCGATGGAACGACACTCGCAAGTGGCAGTTGGGATGGCACAGTGCTGTTGTGGCGTGTTATGCCAACAGAACCTATAGAAACATCAACTACCGAACAACTCAAAGGTGATATCAATGGCGACGGTATCGTAAACATTCAGGATTTAGTGTTAGTTGCTCGGAAGTTAGGACAAACAGGCACAAATAGTGCGGATGTCAACGGCGACGGTGTTGTCAACATCCAGGATCTTGTCCTTGTCGCTGGTGCGTTAGGCACAACTGCCGCCGCACCTTCCGTGCCTCCGAAATCTTTAGAAATGCTCACTGCCGCAGAAGTGCAACTGTGGTTTTCGCAAGCACAGCAGATAGACATCACAGATACAACCTCACAACGAGGCATTCTGTTTTTACAGCAACTCCTTGAGGCATTGACACCGAAAGAGACAGCCCTCTTGGCAAACTTCCCGAATCCGTTCAACCCGGAGACGTGGATACCCTACCACTTGGCAAAGGACGCGAATGTCACACTGCATATCTATGCCGTGAATGGCAGATTGGTAAGGACATTGGCACTCGGACATCAACCCGCGGGGATATATCAGAATCGTTCCCGTGCCGCCTATTGGGATGGCAGAAACCAATTCGGTGAACCCGTCGCAAGTGGTGTCTACTTCTATACCATCACCGCAGGCGACTTCACCGCGACGCGCAAAATGTTGATACGCAAGTAAACTTTTGGGCTGTTTTTATACGGCGAGGTTCCTGTCCCTTGCCCCACAATCACAAAGGAGTCTTGTATTGAAAAACACAAATCTGAACCCAAAAGTCAGTCTGTTAATTCTAACAGTTACCTTGTTTAGCGCGTCATTTGTGCTTATCGGTTGTGGGTTTTTTGATAATAATAGTCAACCCAAAGTTTCGAGCATAACCGATCAGACACTCTATGTGAATGACGAGACGAAGGTGGAGTTAAACATCACCGACGAGGATGTTGACGACACGCATACTATCAATGCGGTCTCTGATGATACGAGCGTAGCCATAGTTTCAGAGAACGATACAACCCTTACTATCACAGCAATAGCAGCGGGTGTTACTACTATTACAGTCACTGTTACGGACGACAGCAGCGAAGACGACGCAGTATCACTACCGGTGACATTTCGGGTCACTGTCAAGGCATTAATTGATAAGGGGGTTTGCGCTGCTGGAACGACTTTGAGACCTGGAGAGAGTTGTACTTATGGCAGAGATCCATTTGAGGAAGCAGATATCGTTTTCTCTGTTCATCAGGATGGTCGCTCGTGTCGAATGCGTCTAAACTTAAAGCTTTGTGTCGATTTAGATATAGAGCAAGATGACTTCTTCGGAACGAATTTTTCCGCCCGAAAAAATCCTGATGGAAGTTGGACGATTGAATCAGTGCCGTGGCTCTTTAATATTCGCCGAATACTGAAAATCCTAAAGACAACGGTAATATAGTTACAGATCGGGGTTAGAAACCCCTCCTACAATCGGAGCAAAGTCTCTTATGAAATAACCTATATATAAGGAATATAGTCATGAAAAACATAACTGCGAACCGAAAAGTCATCCTGCTAATGCTACTCACTGTCTTTTTCACTTTTAGCGTCCAGAGCGTGAGTCACGGTTTCTTTTGGGAAATCATTGGGGCTATTGGTGAGGCACTGGGTGCTATTGGAGAGGCTATCGGTGGGACTGTAGGTGCCGTTGGAACGGTCTTGGGTCTTATTGTTGATGTCGTCGCTGATACTGTCGTAATTGCTGCCGATGCGACGCACCTCTCCATTCGGATTATTGCCACTGCTGTCTGGGACACAGGTAGCGTCTCAAATACGTTTTCGTTCCCAGATGGCGGGTTACTGGGTGCCGTCGTTTCAAACCTGATTTACCTTTGGGACCCCCATACAGGACGACTTCAAGGCGAACTCGCACATGACACACTTATTAGAGATGTCGCTGTCAACCCCGATGGAAATCTCCTTGCCAGTGGCAGTATTGACGGGACAATCCAACTATGGAACCCAGATATAAAAACGCTCAAAGCCATACTTAGTGGAGATACACGCGGCGGTATATTGAGCGTTGCCTTCAACCCTGATGGCTCCCTACTCGCCAGCGGAAGTGCAGACGGGACAATCCAATTATGGAACCCACATACAGAAACACTCCGAGCCACAATCAGTGGACATACGAATAGTGCTATCTTGAGCGTTGTCTTCAGCCCCGATGGCTCCCTACTCGCCAGCGGGAGTGTAGACGGCACCATCCGACTCTGGGACCCCTACACTCGGAATCTTCAAACCACAACCAGCGCACATATCGATAGCGTTTTGAGTATGGCCTTCAGTCCTGATGGATTTCTACTCGCCAGTGCCAGTGCAGACGGAACAGTGGGACTATGGAATCCCCACACCGGACAACAGCAAACCAAACTTGACCACCAGGCACCTGTCTTGAGTATTGCTTTTAATCCGGATGGCAGTATGTTCGCCAGTGGAAGTGTGGATGGCACAGCGCGTCTATGGGATCCTGAAACGGGAAAAATTTTAGCTACACTCGGACATGAGTCGCCCGTTAGAAGCGTTACCTTCAGTCCTGATGGAAGCACGCTCATCACTGGGAGCGAAAATGGTAAAGCCCGCCAATGGCAAATCACCATTGATTTAGGATCGGCAACCACATCCACAGGTACTTTAAAGCCAGAAATTCCATTCACCGGTCCCCCTGCATCGGTAAACGCATCCACTACAAAACCACTAACAGAAACAATACTCCATGAAAGCATCGTAACACTGACCCTTAGTGAAAGGAACTACGAGCGTTCCATCTTCGCCATCCGAGATGCGGTGACAGTCTCAGGGATTGACGGTGTAACAATACCTTGGCACCAACCCGATAGAAAAAACGACACTGAAATTACGATTGAACTCGAATTTGATGGGGATTTTGATACCGACGCGACACTCACCTTTACCGTCAGTGCAGGGGCTATAGCAAACTACAATGGGCCCGCCGCCACAGTGCAAATACCGGTCTCCGCTATCACTGAGTCAGTCGTCGCGACGACTGTCGCACCGTTAGCAGAGACGACGCTCGATGAGAGTGTCGTCACGCTCACGCTCACCGGACGCAACTATGTGCGGTCTTCTTTTACCATCGAGCGGGCTGTGACAATATCCGGAATTGATGGCGTGACTGTAGACGATGTAGACCGTATCAGTAATACAAAAGTAATTGTGGAACTCGAATTCAATGGAGACTTTGATGCCGATACTACTCTCACATTCAACGTCGGCGCAGGTGCCATCGCGGGATACGATGGTTCCGCCCTCACAGCAGAACTTCCCGTCACCGGTGAACAAGAATCAATAGTTGCTTCAACACCTGTTCCATTGACAGAGGCAACACTCGATGAGAGCGTCATCACGCTTACACTTGACGGTGCTAAATTCGCAAGTTCCATCTTTGACATCAGAGATGCGGTGTCTGTTTCTGGCATCGATGGCGTAACAATCCCATGGCATCAACCCGACAAAAAGAACGATACACAAATCACTATTGAACTGGAATTCAGAGGCAACATTGATACCGATTCCACACTGACTTTTATTGTTGATGCGGATGCCATCGAAAACTACAAGGGGCCCGCGCTCACAGCAGAAATCCCTGTCAC
>VXXH01000572.1 GCA_009835515.1 Candidatus Poribacteria bacterium | reverse complement strand
TTAGTCGGTGTCTCCAAAATAATCCAACGGAGTCGTTAAATCAGGTGTCGACAAACCCAACCTATGATTAAAAGGTGTTTCAAATATCCTCCAAAACTATGTTAAGTATATCACCTAAAATCTCTATTGTCAACGTAAACGGAACACATGTTAACTTTCGCTATTCCCCCTGCACGGCACTGATTTCGTCTTCTGAAATCTTGTGGACGCTCTTTGGGTTAAAGGTCTGTGTCGTGTCCACACGAAGTGCTACCTCAATCCTGCCACCCGTTAGCACGAAGAACTGAATTAAGAAACCGCCACCCTGCATCGACTCGACCTGATATTCTTCTTCGTCAAGGTTACCGATCCACCTTGGTAAAGTCTCTTCAAACTTCGGGTGCGAAAGAACATTCTCCGGTAACGCAATAATCAAGGTGCCAGGCGCATCACCGATAGCATCACCGATGACGTTCCGCTTCTCTACCATAAACGGCACAACGGAGTTGGCGTACGCAAAATCATCGTCCCCGGCGCGTTCGGGGGGTACAAGTCCCCACGTCAGATGATGGATAAACGGATTGCCGTATCCCTGTCCGAGCATGTGTTGCAGTGCTGCTTTGTCAACGGGGTGTACAACAGCGACATAATCAAACCACCCTTCGCTGCGTGCTGGACTCTCTGCGGGCAACTGTGCAGAGACGTTGATATAGTCACAACCGTCAACAGGCGACGGATAACACCGCGCATCCCACCCATTGACATAACCGAGTTGTTTCAAACCGTCTGCGACGAGGTGCGGCGGGTCACAGAAGATCGCAGCGTGATCCATGTTTGGATAGATGTCTACACCTGCACCGATGACACGTTCAGCAACATCAGTCGCTTCTCTGAAACGGAGATCGGCATTTTCAATCGTCAAATAATCATCAAAATTTTTGGGGAGTGTAATTAAGTTTTTCATGAGAAACCTCTATCTGTGTCTTGAAGGAAGGGGGTTTGGATACATTGATAAATCCGAGTCAGATGTTATAAGTCTAACAGAAATCGGGTCAATAAACAAGCGTTTTTTGATAACCTTTCGCGCCAAAAGTTGTTGTAAAAAGTGCAGATATTTGGTAAGTTAATAGAGGCTTGAACGCTACGTCCTATACCCAAAAATCGAGGAGCAATTCATGAGGAAAAATACGTTTAGAGAACTACTCAATGCTGATAAACCCACCGTTGGCACACATATCCATACCACTTGGCCCTCCATCGTTGAAGCGATCGGGCATACAGGGCTGTATGACTACGTCGAATTCGTGGGAGAATACGGTCCGTTTGATCTGCATGATCTGGATAACCTATGTCGGGCAGCAGAACTTCACAACATCTCTACGATGATTAAGGTTGACCAAGAACCACGAGGCTTCATTGCCCAACGTGCAATCGGCTCAGGTTTCCAAAGTGTGCTTTACGCGGATTGTCAGAATGTTGAAGATGTCAAGGAATGCGTGCGTACCACGCGCGCAGATACACCCGAAGATGGGGGCAGCTACGGTGTAGCAACCCGCCGCTTTTCCTATATGGGTTACGGAGGCGGTCCAGAATACGTCCAGGCACTTCGTGATGTCGTCAACGTCATTATGATTGAGAAAAAAGGGACAGTTGACAACCTTGAAGAGGTACTGTCTGTTGAAGGCGTTGATATGATTCAGTGGGGCGGTTCGGATTACTCAATGAGTATCGGGATGGTCGGTCAGCGCGGTGCTCCTGAAATCCAAGAAGCACACGACAAGGTGTTTAAAACCGCCATAAAGATGGGAGTCCCACCGCGCGCAGAAATTGGAAGTGCCGACGACACGAAACGCTATCTGGATATGGGGGTCCGGCATTTCTGTATCGGCACCGATATTTCCATCCTCTACAGCTGGTGGCGTGACCAGGGGGACGGAGTCCGAAAGGCTATTGACGGACATTAGAAAGAATAGTTATCGGTTTTCAGTTATCGGTTTTCAGTTAAAGAGGTTAGCTGTGGTATTGCGTCAACCTATAGACTTTACCAGAAATCTTGATACCCCAAGCCCCCTCTTAACTGACAACTGACAACTGACAACTGACAACCATTAAAGCATTGATTGCATCTTTTCCGCGACCCAATCCACAGCGACATCGATCATCGCATGCCCTTTGTCGGCTGTCGCCAGTTTTGCTTGATGATGATATTCGCGATCGGATTTCGCTTGACCTTCATTGGAGATAGTGAGCTTCGCGCTGTCATAATCCACGCCGTTCCAATCGACGTTCTCCGCAAAGGCAGCAAGGGCAAACGCCGTCTCAAACTCCGCAGCGTGCCCAGGACAGACACCTGATTCCATCTGCTCCTTGACTAACTCTGCGGTGTACGCTTCCCAGTAGGAGTGGAATTCGATGTTAATGCCGAGTTTCTCTCGGTAGCCATCCAACCGTTCATGCACGGGACCTGCGTTGCCCGCATGCCCATTGACAATCAGGATGTTGTCGATCCCATGCCGACGCATGCTATCGGCGACATCATAAAGCACCTCACCAAAGACTTCGGCACGGAGTGTGAGAGTCCCCTTATGATCCATCCAGTGTTCGGATACGCCAATCGCCAAAGGTGTTGTGACAATAACCTGTGGAAACAACTTTTCAGCTGCTAATTTAGAGACGTAGACCGCGCTTTGCGTATCGTGATACATCGCCAAGTGTTCGTTGTGTTGTTCTGTGCTACCCGTGGGGATAATTGCGCCTTTGAGCGTACCAGCATCAATCGCTTCTCGGACATAACGCCGTTGGTTTTCCCAAAGTAGTACGGATTTGATTTGAGACATCATCTAACCTCCACTGTTTTTCGGTAAGAAACTATACCTACTGAGTATATCTCGGACAGCCGCAATGCCATCTTCCATTGACTTCCTATCAGGTGGAAGATAGTCTTGCAAACTCTCCCAATCGTATGCGTTCTGCTGCGTGTCACTATTTTTAAAGAGGATTTTGGTGCCGTAATCTCGGATCTCATTGAGCGTCCATTCATAGATATAAAACCCGAAAATATCAGCGTGTAGGGCAGCACCATTCTGCCGTTCCGCAAGATAACTTTCTAAAACCACCTCAAACCGCTCGCCTGTGAAAGAGACCAAGTCTTTTTCAGGGGGACCTAAGCAGACACCATCCCAATCAATGATGTGAAGTCGGTTTTCAGCATCTATAATGAGATTGCCGGGTGTCGGATCGCCATGTGTAATGACAAAAAGCGTTTGTAGTGCCGATGCTGAACGTCCGAGACTATCGTATCTCTCAAGCACCTGTAAAATCTCTGAGCTGTGTTGCGTAATCGCCTCGATTAACTGCTTCTGGTATCGATTCTGAGGTGGTATCTTCCCCGGTGCCGCAAGCACCCTGTGAAGTTCATGCCGTAAAGGCAAGTCATACTTTGCGACTGTCAGGTTATTAGAGGCGACAGCATCTGTGCATCCATGGATTGCCGCGAGTAATGCCGCTGTTTGTGAAAGTTCTGCATCCGTGAAATCTTTGTCGACTTTCCACAAATCCCAACGGCTTTTGCCTTCAATGAACGGAAACAACGAGACCCTAAAATCTTGCCATGGAACGCTTAGTGTCCCTTCCTGTGTTTCCAAAGGCGCGACAATACCGGATATATTGCACTGATGCCGTAAAAGTGATGCTATCTGCAAGCGACTCTTTGGCACAGCAGTTGAAGCTTTCGCAAAATACTTTTCACCTGTTTCGGATGCGACAACATAACCGTAACTGTCTTCACCTTCCGGGAAAAAGGTTATGGATTGTAAGGGTAGCGCGTAGGCAGTACTGAGGGATTCCTTTAGTTCCGTTTTATCAAAAGTATTGTCAACTTTCATAAGCGATATAATGCCAACGAACACGCATTAGAGATTGAGAGTTCTATTTGAATCTCTCGAAATAACTGTCAATTTCATCCCTTAAC
>VXXH01000270.1 GCA_009835515.1 Candidatus Poribacteria bacterium | reverse complement strand
GTGCTGGAGTTCTGCAAGCAAATCCAGATCGGATAATCGTTGCCCATCCTTCTGATCATGTCCCATACGACGCGCGGCTTCTATCAGTTCCTTATTGATTTTAAGTAAATTAGTAGGGACCTTGTCCTCCTCTTCTTTCAGGCGTCGGTAAGTGGAGGCTTCTATTTCATAAGTGTCTCTTGTAACACCCCGAAACAGATATTGTCCATCGTTGAATTGTTCTGCCCATTTCATAAAACCACTCAAGGTTCTGATACGGCGCAACTCTTTCTCATTCATCACTTTTTGTCCTCAACAATAGCAGTCTCCTCTCGCATGAAGCCTTACACATTGTCAGAATCAGAATTATTGGTATTATGCTCTGTGTGACTGGTGTTTATTTCTCATAAAATGAAATTTTTGGACATAAAAAATTGCTCTGATGCTGGTAGGAATCATCTGCTTGCTCCTGTAAACATTCAACACCCATTGCGTTCTTACAGCTCGAATACAATGCCTTATTAATTTGCAAGTTCGTCGTCAACCGTGATACCCGAAACACCTAAACCGTGATCAATCCCGTATCCAGATGGGTAAATTATTGAAAAGATACCCTAATCCGCACCGGATGACAAGGAAAAGGACTTGTGGAAAACTGTGTCACATGACACAGTAGGTGTTTCAAATGAAACAAAGGGATTACAGAGGGAAATCACACAAAAAATGCCCTGTAGAACACAGGGCATTTTGGAGAGTGGTTATGGCAGTGGTGCTCGGATGAACGCCCTGTTGGGAATGTCGCGGTCGTCCGAGGCAGAGACCAGCGGGCGCAATAGATTAAAATTAAAAATGTGTTTAGGAGTCGCTCAATGAAACGCCACGGGCTACGACACGAAATATTATTGTTGGCTACCCCCCTGGCCGCATAGAATTCGGCAACAGCGTCCAAAACGGGGTAACTCCAACTTACTCCTTCATAAAGGTGTCAAGATCGTTGGTAGTGCGAAGAATGTCACTATTGGGCACCCCGACGGCCTCCGCGAACTGGATACTAGCCTCCAACCTGAGTTTAGTGTTTCTTTTTTCATCAAAAGCGTCCCGCGCCAAACACTCCAAGCTTCCGAAATATGCATCTAACTTTTTGATCTCGACACGACATTTTTCATCAAGTTGTTCAAGAGCTTGTCTCTCGTAGGCTTCGAGTTGTGCAATCAATTCCGACTCTGCTTCTCCGAGTCCATCTTTAATAGCTGAAGCGACAACCTTTCCCGCGAGACTACCTATAAAGGCACCCAACATAGGGACTGGAATTAGCACTTGACCAGCCGCGGCAGCTAATCCAACGATTGCGGCGTCTGCTGCGATAATATGCGACAACTCCACAAATTGGTCGCTATCAATTTTCCCAGAGTGGTACTGCCGCAGGAGATCCCCAACACCTATCAAGCCACTGACGAGTGCCCCGGCGAATGGTGCGGTGAGAGCAGTTGAGTTGGTCAGAGCATACAAAGCACTACCAGCAACAGCACCACCACCGGCACCTTTTGCTGTGGCTACGCCAACATCCTTCCAATCCTGAGTTGAAAATTCACCTTTGAAAGGGTTCTTACCATCTCGACACTTGACCCAGATTGCTTGCCCGAAACGAACTCCACCACCGGCTGCAGCACCTATAGCTGCTGCATTTCCAAGCCCCTCCAGGGACGGACCGTGTTCCGCTCTCGCTTCCTGCTTTATTTTATTATTCTCTTGAACGAGTTTATCTTCGCGATCATCAAGCGTGTCGTGGACCCTCCCCTGTCGAACCTCTGAGTAAGTGCCTTCTCCAGGCTGGATGAGTTCGTCCGACGATCTGCCTGTCGCCTGTTGGATATCATCGAGTTTACTCTCAATTGCGTTCGCGCTCTTTTCGGAAAGACCATCAATCTGGCCGGTCTGGCGCAACTGCTCTATTTGCTGGTATTGGTCCCGAGGAATGTGGTAACGACCGTCGCCACTTGCAAAGTCTGGATATTTAGTCGCATGGGTAGAAACACCATCCAGGGTATTACGAAGACCGTTGTAGTACTTGGATTGAATATCCACACCATCCACACGATAGTCAACGGAATCAAGGCGTCCGACTGTCTTAGCAGCAGTCGAAGTACGTCCATGTAGCGCATCAAAAGCGCGACGAAATCCGACGGTAACCTGTTCCGCAATCTCACCATGTTTGGTGTCCTGATTACCGAGAATGCTTTCTGGCGATCCCACAAAATCACGGACATCCTGCATCTCTCGCCAAGCATCCATGAAATTTCTATCCTGAGTCGTCAGCACTTCAGCGAGCCTGTTGGCCCGATCCTCAGCATCAAGGGCCGCCCATGTCGCTGCAACCTGCGCGGCTACATGCGGTCCCGTACGATTTGTGTCGGGCTGACTCATAGAGCGACCTCCGCTTTGAGTAGTTGGCTAAGCGATCTGGTGTGATTGATGAGAGCGGCGAGCCGCTCTTTCTGTTCTTGAGTAAAATATCGATAATCCATCATGTCGTGGTTAGTGATCTTGAAGCGTTTCATGATCATCAACTGCAAACGGTTAAACTGCCGGTTATCTTTTGAGTTGTAGTCGGTGATCCTAAAAAGCTTGGCAACCAACAATTGCAGGCGGTTAAACTGCCGTTTATTTTCTGATTTATAATTAGTCAGCCAATCTATCTCAGCTAAGCATCCCTCTGAATGCTCCTTCGTACGTTGCTTAAGGCCATTGATCTCCTGGTTGGCGATCTTTAAGGAACGAATTTCCGCTTCGACCTTAACGCGATCCTGTGTCGCCTCCTTTGCGATGTCCTTATTGCGTTTGTTGAGGTAGATTGCTGATCCTCCAATAGCAAGACCACCAATTGTCCATCCTACAGGTCCCGCAAGGGCTAAAAGGAATTTCCCGGCGGCCATACCGCCGCCACCAGCCGCAATAGCCCCACCTCCGAGCCAAGCGAGGGCAGCATTTGTGGCTGCAGCACCGGATAGCGCGGAGATTGCTGTTCCGGTAGATGCGGTACCAAAGGCAGTCGCCACAGCCATAGCCGCAGTTGGTGCAAGCGCGGCTACTCCTACACCCGCAGCACTCCCAGCTACACTCGTAGTACCCGCGATCTTAGTAGCCTCAATAGTCTCCACCTCAAGACTCTGCACAGTCTTATCAAAGCGATCAACTTCAATGCGATATTGTGCAACCGACTTGTCGAATTCTTTAGGCGAGTTCGCGAGCCGGTTTACATACTCTTCAACGTGTTCAATCACTTCACCAGCCGCACGCTGTCGCTGTTCGAATAGTCGCACGCTCGCGCACTCAACCTTTTTACATATGGCCTCGTGCCTGTTAACTGCCTTCTCCAGCTTCTCAATCGCCTCGCGACGTACAGATAAATTAAACATATGGTATCCCTTCTTTCGCAGAATTTAGAGCGGATAACAAAACCTTGAACAGTTGTTGAAAAATTAGCTATCTTTCAGAAATAATATGCGTCATGTTTTCCCCAGGTCTATTCCTCATCGCCAGGGAATAGCGGCGAAAAAACTTTTGATCTCCTCGTAACGTTCTAATCTCTTTTCGAGGACCTTGAGATCGTCTTGGCTGCCTCCAAAAGCATCCTTAAGCTCTTCAATATGGTTCTTGTGTTGCTTATCAAGGCTATCTGCTCCTTTCTTGAAGGCAGTCAATGTGCTATCCCAGAAAGATTTGATATTGTCCTCAATAATCGAAAGTACTTTTTTTTCTTCAAACAATTCCTTAATCTTTTTTGCTAACCGTCGTTGCCAACTATCTCCAAAAAGCCGGGAAAAAAAGGCTCCCACGGCAACAGCTACCCCGAGTGCCAAGGTAATTGGACCTCCCAACGCCGAGACAAGCGCAGTCACTCCAGCCGTACCACCCACACCCGCAAAAGAGATTCCCAAAGCGGACAAAGCACTAACCCCTTTTGCCACTATTATAT
>VXXH01000671.1 GCA_009835515.1 Candidatus Poribacteria bacterium | reverse complement strand
CCATAATATTCACTTGGAGACTGAACGCCTGAAACTGCGACCCTTTAAGGATGCCGATTTTGATACTGCTGTCCCTTTCTATAGAGATCCCGAATTTCTAAACGCTGTTGAGGAATCTCCTCCTGAGGGACCCATCACAAAGGAATATCTCAAAAAAGCCGGTAAATTCATGAGGGATAGCGGATTTCTGTTCGCCATCGTGGAAAAAGCGAGTGAGCGCGCCATTGGTGAGGTATGTTTGCAGTGGATGAATTTGGAACGTGCGAAAATTGAGGGCGAAAAAGTGATGCGTTTACCCATCGGGATTTGGGACAAAACACTGTGGGGTAAAGGCTATGGCAAAGAGGTCGTACGATGTTTGATGGCACATGCCTTTGAAAAACTGGAAATAGATCGGTTCTGTCCAGTGGACGTTCCTGTGGACAATGTCCGTTCACAAGCATTGTGGCGATCCCTTGGACTCACTGTTTCGCGAGAAGCAGATGGCGGAAAGATGTTGGACTTTGAAATCACACGAGCAGAATATGAGAGAATCCATGGAAGTCTCACTTGAATAGCATTCTGAATCAAAGGAACCTTGTATGTTCAGTAGACGACTCGCTGAACGCGCAGCGGAAAACAATCCAATTCGTGTCGGTATTATCGGTGCCGGAAAGTTCGGTGCCGGACTGGTTGCGCAGCTTTCACAGATGCGCGGCATGGTCGCGAGCGCGATTGCCGACATCAATCTGAAACATGCTATAGGCGCGTATACAGTCAGTAATATCCCCACCGACGCGATTTCGCATGTTCGGAACGCCAACGCGATGAACGATGCCATCCGTAGCGGTAAACGCGCAGTTACCGAAGACGGGCTGCACATTATTCAGTCTGATCTGATTGATGTGGTCGTGGAAGCAACGGGCATTCCAGAAGTTGGCGCGCAAATGGCGTACCACACACTGATGCACAAGAAACATCTCGTGATGGTCAACGTTGAAACGGATGTCACCGTAGGCCCGTTCCTGAGACGCTTGGCAGACAACGCCGGTGTCGTCTATACACTCGTTGATGGTGATCAACCCGGCGTAACAATGAATATGGTCGAGTGGGCAAAAACCCTCGGTTTTGAGATCGTTGCTGCGGGGAGAGGTACGGTGTTTTATGATGATGATCGCGCGGGGATACCAGACACTGTTCCGCAACGATTCGGGTTCAGCGAAGAGTTGATTGAGCGACGCACGATTAACTTTAAGATGTTCAACTCGTTCCGAGATGGGTCGAAGGCACAGATTGAGATGACCTCCTTGGCAAACATGGCAGGTCTGCCGCCAGATGTTCGCGGCATGCACGAACCTTCAGTCAATATTTCGGACATCGCTGAGGTCTTCAGTTTAAAAAAAGAAGGCGGCATTTTGAGCCGCCACGGTGTTGTTGAGCTTGCAAATAGTATTGCCACGGATGGCAAGACGGTGCTGGACAATCCATTACGGATGGGTGTATTCGTTGTTATTCGGACTGAGCATCCTTTCACGCAAGAAGACCTTGCCGGTTATAACCTGCATTCGGGCGGTGATGGCAAGAACTATCTTCTCTACCGTCCCTATCATCTTGTAGCAGTTGAAGCCCCGATCTCAATTGCGAAAGCCGTTCTCTATGGACAGCCGACGGGAACACCGCTGCCCACATCAGTTGCCGAGGTTATCACCGTTGCCAAACGTGACCTGAAAGCGGGAGAGATACTCGATGGAAGCGGTGGGTATACTGTCAACGGCTTGATTGAGAAAGCGGACATTGCACGCGAAGAGAACCTACTCCCCCTCGGTTTGTCGGACGGCATCAAATTAAAATCCGATGTTCCCCAAGGGGAAGCGATCTCTTACGATATGGTAGCATTAGACGAGGACTCCTTCGTTCTCAAACTCCGCCGTCTCCAAGACGCAACCGTCTGAGAATCGACTAACCCCACGGATGCAGCACGACTTTACCACATTCCCCGGTCGCCTGAAGTTCCCACGCCTCTTGTACGTCACGCATCGGGAAGGTGTGCGTGATGAAGGTATTCAACTGTTCGGGTGAATTTTGGATGACCTGCATTAATTTTGGATAGACACCGAGGTTATAGTGCCAATTTCCGCGTAGGACTAAGCCTTTCCGAATCATGTCTCGGCTCGCTGCGAGCGGAAATTCTCCACCTTCACCGATAAATGTGACTTGTCCCTTTCTTCGGGCTGCGTCTACCATCAACCGGTGCGCTGCAGATGCGCCTGAGCAGTCCATAGCTTTGTCGATCCCGACACCGTTCGTTAAATCCTGAATTTGATCAAGAATATCTTCGTCATTCGGGTTCAAGACAGCCGTCGCGCCTAACTTTTTCGCAAGTTCAGCACGATACGGATGACTCTCTACACCGATGACACGCGCACCGCGATAGTGAGCATTGATAATGCCACCTAACCCGACGGGACCTAAGCCAGTAACCATGACTGTATCCAACGAATTGACTTGCATCTGCTCCATTGCGCCGAACGTCGGTCCGAGCCCACAGCAAGCCATTCCAGCGTGTTCATAACTGACCCCATCTGGAATTGGAAATAACATATCTTCCATTTTGTGCATATACTGCGCATAAGTTGCCGAAGCCACTTCATCTCCGACGAGATCCTGTATACTTGGACGACGGCCTCTCATACAGTGGATGTGCTCACCAGAGACACACATCTGACATTTACCACAGGCGTTCTGTGGTTGTACCACGACACGGTCCCCTACCTGGACACGACCGGGTTGTGCGACTTCAACGACTTCGCCAGCGGCTTCGTGACCGAAGTGCTCGCCAGTACCGCCATGTATGAACCCTTTATACTCCGTACACATCGGGACGGCGTGAATTTTGACGACAGCGACATCTCCACCAGCGCGAGGATCCGGTTTTTCAACCACGCCCCCTTTTTGATCACCAAACATTGCTGCAACCTGCATAAAAACTATAAAACCGAGACTCCCCACATTCCCAGCAAAGACTGACGACGCTTTATCGCGGAGAGAAAGGTCTTCCTCCTTCTAAAAATGTTGATTGGAATAGAATAGCATAGCGTGTGTAATACGTCAAGGCTTAATTCTGGATTTCGTGGCACGACGCGAAACAGGATTACGGCACTATTTCCGCCTTAAAAGATCGGTTAAAGGTGTCCACTCATTGTCTTGAGATAATTCCGTAATAACGGCGTTTCCGTCACGCTTAAAGAGTTTGTACGCCTTCGCATTAGGCGCAGAGGTAAGGATACGATAGCGTTCCCCAACAATCTCAATCGCTGCGTTATTATCACAAGCGATGCCGATGCCACCCCGTTTTGCGATCATTTGCGAAAAGGAAGTTTCTCGCTTCTCGAAGTGATAATGTGGACAGTAGACTGCATTGATGAATCCAAGTCCGCTGACGCGGATATAGTCCCACTTCGGGTTGCTGGAGAAAGACCGAGAATCGCTATGCCCGTATCTAAACCAGCAAATAGCACCGGCACTGAGACCCGATAGCACGGTGCCGCGGGACGCAGCTTCCGCCAATACGGCATCTAATCCCAATCTTCGCCATAACTTCATCATCTTGTAGGTGTTTCCACCCCCAACATAGACAAGGTCGGAATCCAACACCAGTGCGGACATCTCCTCAAACGCTGGTGGATTTTGAATGAGTTCGAGCGTGCGCGTCTGGCATCCAAAATGTTCACCGTAAACCTTTTCAAAAGTATCAATGTATCCAGGCGCGTCACTGCTGGCGGTTGGAATGAAGAGTGCCTTCGGTCGTGTTTTACCGGTCAATTCAACAATGCGCTTGTCAATCGCAGCGGTTTCCATTTCTCTAATTTCTCCGCCACCAATTGCAATAATTTTCGGTTCTGTTTTCATAAATTGTCCCTTTATTGGATTAAAAGTAGTAGGCACACTCCGTGTGCCGTAACAGGTGTTCCTATAGG
>VXXH01000197.1 GCA_009835515.1 Candidatus Poribacteria bacterium | reverse complement strand
CCATTCAATTGTCAGAAGCATTTTTATAGGCGGTTTTTTTTACCCTGATTTATGCGGATAGCCTCTTACCCATTCAGAATAATGCTCGGAAAACAGAATGACTCTGAATATTTACCACCCCGGTTTTCAGGACCTTGCTGATGCCAGATTGTACGTGCGAAAGTCTACTGTGTTGCAACCTTCTCAAAAATAATAACATGCTGCCACGGTAGACCGTCAAGTGTCTCTACCCAGGAAAGCGGGTGCGGTGTTGCCTCTTTAATCACCTGCAATTCGCTCATCTTGTGCAAACGCTTAATCGGTACGTTGTCATCTTCCAAGCGGTATTCCACAAAGGCGACCCTACCGCCTATTTTCAGACCGCGGCAGATGTTCTGCATCATCTCATAAGGATGTGAAAACTCGTGATAGACATCTACCATAATAGCGAGATCAACCGAATTCGGTGGCAGTTTCGGGTCGGTAATCGTACCTAAAATCCCTTTGATGTTGGTAATCCCTTCTTCCGCCATCTTCTCAGCAAGGATGTTAAGCATCTCCTGCTGAATTTCAACACCGTAGACGATCCCTGTTTTGCCGATTTTCGGTGAGATCCGCCGAGCGATGTACCCCGTACCGACCCCAATATCCGCGACAACATCTCCCTCCTTGAGTTTCAACATTTCAATGAGGCGATTCGGCATCTCTTCGCGTTCACGCTCTGGACGTTCTAACCATCCTGCCGCGAGATGTCCCATCACGTGCGAGATTTCACGTCCCATGTAAATTTTGCCGATTCCGTCTCGACTGGGTGTCCGTTGTTCATAGCGTGTACTCGCTGGACGCGTTGACTCGTCACTTGGGGCAGTTGCTGTGTAGTTCAACAGGAGCATTGCACCTACAATACCACCGAGGATAACAAACCCACGGCGTGTGCCTCCTGCTTTTTGACGGTTTTTCAACATCGGGTTACCACCTTCCAAGATAGAGTCCTCGGTTTTCCATCGGCATTGGTACCCGCTTGCCTTGCTGACGTTGCGAATCGACGATTGCGAAGACCATCTCAGTGCTTCGATGTGCGAGATGAATATTACCGCATGTCTCGGTATCGGTTTCAATCGCATCAACGATGTCTTCAATACAACCGACAGTGCCGCTTTTCCGTTCGTAGGGTGGGAATTGCGCTTCCAAAATCTCGTTAAACTGCCCTTGCCGTTTGCGGAGGTGGAAACCGAGTCCGTTATTGAGGGCACGAATTGTGCCTTCGCTACAATTCACCTCAAATTCATAAGCCGTGCCGGGGATACTGATGCCGTTAATGCCGTTCTGAAAATGGATAAATCCCATTACGATACCCGGATCGGATTCCGTGCGGTTGTCCTCAAAATCAGCGTCGTCAACGGCGACATTGCCTTGCACGTATTCTATTGGGGAGTCGCTTGCCAGAAAGAGAAGCATATCCGCTGCGTGCGTGTATCCCCAGAGCGCAGCACCGCCGCTGTAAGCGATAACAGAACGTCTCTCACCAAGTTCACCGCTTTCGAGGATTTCACGCATTTTGATGTATCCTGGGGTGTAACGCCGCTGTGTGCCGAGGTTGAATTTGATGTTGTATTTTTCGCAGACTTCCACCATGGCATCCGCTTCGTCCATAGAAGCGCAGAGCGGTTTATCGCAATAGATACCCTTCACACCGTTTTCGGCGGCGAATTGCGTGATGTCGGCATGGTTCCCAGGGCGTGTAGCGATACTGACAATATCCGGTTTCTCTTCGACGATCATCTCACGATAGTCTAAGTAGTACTTCGGGATATTCCATTTATCGCAGACGTATTTTGCCTTATCTTCGACCACATCTGCAGCGGCGACAAGTTCTGTTCGCTCGAAAGCAGTGTAGCCCGCGGCGTGCGAATAGGGTAGCGCGCCGTGTGGTGTTGCACGGACTTCCTCATCAATTGTACCACCCATTCTGCCACAGCCAACAATACAGACACGGTATTGTGTTCCCATTGGATTCCTCCATTGCGTTTCGCTATTGAGATCAATGCAGTAAAAGGTTTTCGCTAAACTGTCAACTCTACAACGTCTTGTTTAACAATCTCTTTTGTGTGTCCATAGGATGCCGTTTGCACGAGTTCCTGAACTTCAGGCGTTAAACGGTTAACGATTTTCTCCGGTAGACTTTGCTTCCCATCGTATTGCGGACGATAGCGGAGAATGAGAAAACGTCTGTCGCGATCCTTCGGTTTCCACCGCAAGACACCGTGCGTCAAGAGTTCAGAGATGACGAGAAAGTCACCCGCCTTAGGCGTGAGATTGGTGAAAACATCATCGGGTTCGGGATCGATGCCGTCGGGTCCCGGTGTCAGGAGGTCTTCAGGTCTCTCAAATTTGCTCTTATGTGAGCCGGGGATAACAATAAGCCCGCCATCACCGGGCTGCACGTCGGTCAAGTAGAAGAACGCCACAAAATCGTTGCAGTAGATCTGGCTATTCTGAACTTCGTAGCGGGTGAGCCACTGCCGTCCCTCACGTGCACAGTGCAAGCCCGCCGGATTTGTCTCCATCGGTTGCCTGTCCGGGTTGTGTTGTTCAAGCGTGAGCGTGCCGGTGACAAACCGTGGTTTATTGAAGGTAAACTCTTTGACAAGGGTCCAAATAGCGGGGTGCACTGTCATCGCCTCAAGCGACCGGTCAAAAGCAAATCCGTGTTCATATCTACCGCCTTTACCGGGTTCTAAGTCGCGCGGACGCGTCGTGAACCCTTCCGGACGTTCATCAAGCGGCATGTGAATATACCGATCTACAGCCGCCTGTACCGCCTTGAGTGCATCCCCTGTGACCGCCCCTTCGATGTGCAAGTAGCCTGTAACGTCAAACAGATACCGTTGTTCTGGGGTCATTTTTCGTTCCTTTTAGGTTAGCTGGACATGGTCCCTTTTGACAATGTCCTTGATATGCGTATAAGATGCGGATTGCGCAAGTTCAATAGTTTCAGGGGAGAGTCGCGCCATCACCTCCGGCGGAAACGGATCCCTGGGCCCCTTGGTGTCTTGAAAAAACTGTGTTTTGTAACGCAAGATGATAAACCGTCGGTACCGGTCTTTCGGTTTCCAGATGAGAACCCCGTGTGTCAGCAGTTCGGACAAGACAATCGCATCGCCAGCGCGGGCTGTCACATTAACTAACGCCGGATGGAGTTCGTCGGATGGATCCTCCGGATTCGGGAAGAAGAGCCCCTCCGGACGTTCAAAGTTCGCTTTGTGGGAACCCGGTAGTACAACTAAGCCGCCATCGCCCGGATGGACATCCGCGAAATAGAAGAAGACGACGAAATCGTTGCAGTGAATCTGTCCATCCTTGACGGCATAGCGGCGCGTCTGCCAGCCACAATCTTCACGCGCGCAGTGCAACTTACCGATAACCTGATCGTGTTCGGGTCGCTTGGCAACGAGACTCCCTCGGTTAAAACGGGGTTTGTTATCCGTAAGTTCTTTTACAATTGGCCATGTTTTCGGATGCAGTGTGAGTGCCTCAAGCGATTTGTCAAACGAAAAGCCGTTGGAATAGCCGCCACCGCCATAACTAATACCGGGCGGGAGTTCGTCCTGCGGTGTTTGGACGCATCGTTCAACCGCATCTTGAGCATTTTTCAATTCTTCGTCGCTGAGGACGTTTTTGAGGTGGATGTACCCCGTTAAATCAAAAAGGTATCGTTGTTTGGGTGTCATATACGCTGCCTTTCAGAGAGAGGTTTGCGCGCTGCATCGCATTGCAATTGCGGTAATGCTAATACATTTAGCAAGCGTTGTCAATCAAAAATTATGGTAGATTTTAGAATTACCTGGACACTTTCAATGCGCGTCAACCCCCTAAATCCCCTTTATCAGGGGGATTTGACGACATTTTTATGATTTATTACCATAATAAACTGAAACGACACTCTAAATATAACCTGTCGAACCATCCGGACGGGTAGGACA
>VXXH01000287.1 GCA_009835515.1 Candidatus Poribacteria bacterium | reverse complement strand
CAAGGTGACTCTTAACTGAAAACTGAAAACCGATAACTGAAAACTATTCCTCTGACAACTGATAACTATTAAAACTGAAAATTAATAATGCGGATTCTTTACATCATTGATTCCATGACAAAAGACGGTGCCGAATCCCAGCTCCTCAAGACATTAGCGCGGTTACCGCCAGAACAGTATGAAGTATCTGTAGTACTGAGCCGTGCTGAGGGGGAACGTGTAGCGGAACTCGCTGCGTTGCCCTGCGTCCGAGAAGTTACCACACTCACGGCGCGAAACAAACGTCGGCACCTACTGGAAAAAGCGTTCGCTATGGCTGGTATTGTCAGCGCACTTAAACCCGACATCGTACACAGTTGGCTGTGGTATTCCAATTTCCTCTGTGGACTCTCTCGTAAGTGTGGTTTTTGGCGGCGTATCCCGTTTGTCGCCTCACAACGTGGCGATTATCACGCACGATATGGCAAATTCCGGCTCTGGCTCACCGAAAAGGTCATCTATAACACCGCCGATGTCCTACTGACGAATTCCGAACCGATTCAACGCTATCTCTGCCAGCGGTATCCAGCCAAACAGATTCATAGCATTCCTAATCTATTAGAATTGCCGACCGAGGTATGGGCGCGGCGGAAACCAACACCTGAAACCGAGGAAAAGTTAATCGTCAGTGTCGGACGCTTCGCACCGGAAAAGGGGCATAGTTATCTAATAGAGGCGTTAAACCTGCTGAAGCGACAAAATATTGCATGGCGATGCACGTTTCTCGGTGAAGGTGAACTGGCGGCGGAACTCCGCGCACTTGTGGAAAAATATGGACTCTCAGCACAGGTGACATTCCCCGGTTTTTGTGAGGATGTCTTTTCTGTGCTGCTAACGGCTGATGTCTTTGTCCTCCCATCACTCCACGAGAGTTCACCGAATGCACTGATTGAGGCGATGGGAATCGGGATGCCGTGTATCGCATCGGATGTCGGGGGCATCGTAGACCTAGTTGAAGACGAGGCAAACGGCGTTCGTGTGCCGCCAAAAGATCCAACTTCGTTAGCAGCGGCACTGCAGCGGGTATTAACCGAACCTGATTTTGCTCAGAAGTTGGGCAAAAACGCGCGCACAACGATCCAGCGGAAATTCGACACTACCGAATCTATGCAGAAATTGGAAGATGTTTATAGGTTGCTATACGATGGTGATCGGCTTGATCGGAAACCCGTTTTTGACAACGGAAAAAACGGAGCAGAAACCCAATAGCTAAAAAAATGACAAAATGGCATTCCGATTACATTCAGAACGCTTACCGTGAACTCAAACACGGCGCAACACGAAAACAACTGGATACACTGAATATTGATGCCACCGGTAAGAGAGTCTTGGATGTCGGATGCGGACCGGGGAATCTCCTGGTCGCACTTTCCACCGATGCACCGGAACTCCTCATTGGGGTTGATGTAGACGAGACCTTCTTGGTGTTTGGACGTTCTCAAATCCAAAATTCAATAGATCCGTCTGCTATTGTTCCGACCTTGTTCCGTGCCTCGCTTCCGACTTTGCCGTTCGCAGACCAAACTTTTGATCTTGTAACCTGTTTCCTCGTTATGCCGCACGTCCCTGATGATCGTGTTGCTTTGACTGAGCTGACACGCGTCCTGAAACCGGGCGGCACGCTCGCTATTTCCGGACACGGCTTAGGGTTTCCACTCCGTTACCTCAAACGCTTCAGGCTAAAACCGTTGCAGATGTATCTCGCCAGTCTCATTTATAGATGGACTGGAAAAAAATGGATCCGAAACACACTCCAGAACGATCAGAAAATTTGTGACCTCTTGGACAGTATCGGTGTAGCACCAGAGGTGCGCCACTACAATCAAAAAATTCTTGGATGTGTCGCGACTTATTGGATTAAGGCAATTAAAAGCGATACTAACCCTAAAGCCACGCAGTAGTAGGAAAACAGAGAAAATTTCCCTCGGTTTAGCACGACCAATAGAAACCGCAACGCTATATAACCGACAATAAACGAGGCGAGCATCCCCGATCCCACGATGTATAGTGGTATGGTAGTGTCTCCGACATCTCGGATTTTCAGCACGACGGCACCGAGTATCGCCGGAATTGAGAGCAGAAAAGAGTATTCCGCAGCCGTTTTGGCCGGAATCCCCAAAAACAGAGCCAGCGAGATTGTCGTGCCGGAGCGAGAGATACCGGGGGTAATTGCAAATCCTTGTGCGATCCCGATGAGCGGCGCGTGCCACGTCTCCAATTTCCGAGTTGAAGTATCAGAACTATCTACGTCCTGTCTGCGAAGTCGAGGCAATTGCAAAATAACACCCGTGAGAATTAACATAATGCTCACAAGTCGAACTTCATCGAAAAAAGACTCCAATTCACGCTTGAACAGCACCGCGATGACACCGGTCGGAATAGAGCCGAGCAGTATCAGCCATATAAACTTGAGTTCAGGGGATGTATTGAACCTTGAACTCGGCTTTCGCCAAAATTGAGTGTCCGCGAGTGTAGAAACGCCGCCTATCGCTAACTTGCCTATCGCTTCACGATAGACGACAAGCACAGCCGCTAACGTCCCGACATGAAGCATCACATCGAAAAAAACGAGTGGCTCCTTCAATCCGAGGAACTGCTGTGCCAAAACGAGGTGTCCTGAGCTGCTAATAGGTAGGAATTCGGTTAAGCCTTGTAAAATACCGAGAAGAATCGCTTCAAAAAGTGTCATGCCGTTATTGTAGCACTTTACGCGCTAACCCGCAAGTCGAAATTCCCTTACGCCGCTCATAACAGAAGGAGTCGGTGGTTACAAAGCATATCTACGAACTTCGCTAAAAGCCGACCACTAACAACTGATGACCAGCAGCTAAAAACCAAATATGCGTTGACACTGTTCCCCACTTATGTTAGAATTACTTTAGTTAAAACACTGAAGGAGGGTATGGAGATGCTTAGAAATATGATCGTATTAGGGCTTTCAGCGATCTGTGTATTTGCTGTTACGCTTTCTTATGCTGTTGAGGAAGAGGACATCCTTGTCTATTACTCTTTTGACAAACTGAATGGCAACAAGGTTACTGACGATTCCGGCAACTTGAACGAAGCTGAACTGGTTGGGAAAGGTTCACTCGTTGATGGGGCATTCAAGAAAGGGATACGCCTCAATGGTGGTGTCGTCCAGATGGCTGCGAATGATTTTATCGTTCCGATCGGTGAAAAGGGAGTCATCACGATGGAAGCGTGGTTTTACCTTAATGCACACAACGCATACGATGGGATTATTTCGATTGAAGCCGCTGCTGCTGGATGTTGCGAATACCGAATTATGGTCAACCCCACTTTCAACCCGTTCTGGGATGCCGGGCATCACGCTGACAAAAGTCTCGGAAACTTCCAATTTGAATTAGATGAGTGGTACCATTACGTGATGGTTGCCGATGGTAAAGATGGCAAAATCTATATCAACGGCGAGTTTATCGGTGAGCAGCCAGAGAATTTTGATTTGCCTGAGCATAAAGAGGCGGCGATTTACATTGGTGCAGGCGAAAACCCGAACCTCCACAAAGTCGAGGACGCGATTATTGATGAAGTCGTCATATACGCCGCGGCGTTGACCGAAGAGGAAATTCAAGCATCAATGGAAATGAGCGTGCCCGGTGTGCTTGCAGTCGAGGCACATGACAAGTTGGCAGTGACATGGGGAGAACTGAAAACCGATTTCTAACACTATCATTTCTTGGGTGAGACACATTCGTCTCACCCACACCTATACTGATTCGGAGACGCTATGAAACTTGGATTTTTATCAAAAATTTTTGAAGGCGCGTTGAGCATTGAAAAAACATACAACGAATGTGATAAGGCAATTGGACAACTGAAAGCCTACAATGAAAAGCGCAAACAGCCAGATTTTCGTATTTCAAATGAAGAGAAGGCCGATTTAGACGCGATTGTCAACACTGCCCTTGAG
>VXXH01000431.1 GCA_009835515.1 Candidatus Poribacteria bacterium | reverse complement strand
GTACAAAACTGAGCGGGACCGACGCATTGGTGAATTGGGTGAATATGAGATGAAGAAGATCCTGCAAATCCTTGATGAACGCCATAGGATACAGAAGGATGCTATACAAATCCTTGTTGATAAGGGCGCACCCGCCGTCCCTTTTGTTTTGGAAGACCTTATTAAAAACCGGTATCGCCATGTCCACGGCGACTTCATTCATATCTTGCAGAAAATCGGCAGTCCAGGTATTAACGACATCCTGGCGGCAGCTGGTGATAGCAACACACCATCTGCTGTGAAGATTCAACTCGTCCGTATCGTAGGAGATATAGGGGACACATCCGCCAGCGCGGGATTAGAAACACTCCAAAATTCGACTACGGATGAAGGGTTGAAGATGGAAATTAACACCGCACTCTACCTGCTTGGCGATGAAGGCTCCGAACAAAAAATCATTGAGGGATTGACTGATAGTAACGTGGATGTCCGACGGGCCGCCGCCAAATCTATGATATTCCTCAAAGAACACCCCACGACTAAGATGATTGATGCACTTGAAGATTCTGATGATGCCGTACGTACAGATATTGCTATAGCATTGCGGGAATATCCTGACGCAGGTGCCGTTAACAATCTCGTCGCAATTCTGACCAATGGCTCAGGTCCCGAAACTAAACAAGCCGCTGTTGACACCTTGAACCACTATGCAGAAAAAGGGCTTGCTGATGGCTTGGCTGCACGTTTGATCCAATTATTAACGGATACCGAAATCATCGACCACGAAGATAGGCTTCGCATCGTGCAGCTGCTTAAGAAACCTACCCTAATTAAGCAGGTTGAAGAAGCGGACCAGTACGACAATCTACCGCATAAGATTTATCTGTTCTACGAGGAGAAGGAAACCAACGATATGGTGAGGGACGAACTCAATCAACTGCTCCTTGTACTTGAAGAATAGGTAACTGGGATGTAAAATTGGCGAGTGCCGAAGGGGCCAACGCTGGTGAGTGATTGTGTACAGTCAAATGCTAAAACTCCCTGACCGAATAGTGGAAGGTGATTAACGGCTATGCAGAATTATCCTGCCGACATCAAGATTACCAAAATTGAGCAGGTTACTATTGAGATTGACCAACCCGCAATCGGTTGCAACTCTGGTGCGAAAGAAATAAAACAGCCTGACCCGAACGGTAAATGGAACGAACGCATTATCCGTATCTATACCAACGATGGAACGCTCGGGTGGGGCGTAGGCAGTTGGGCAGCAACGGCCGCTGAAGATGCAGAAGCCGTGCTTAATCGAAATCCGTTTGACCTCTTGAACCCTGAAGACGGGGTTGTTGAAGAATTTCGCGGGCTTGAAAATGCGCTCTGGGATACTACCGGCAAAATTCTTGATAAACCTGCCTATCATCTCATGGGAAGTGATGTTCACTCAAATGGGTTACCTGCTTACGACAGCACTATCTACTTCAACGATCTCCTTTACGAGACCAAAGCCGAAGGTCTCAAACGGATTGAAGACGATGTTAAGAGCAGCCTCGCTAACGGGTTTACCGCATGCAAGATGAAAATCGGGCGGGGTAACCACCTCATGGAACGTTCAGCGGGTTTACAACGCGATATTGAGCTTGTCCAACTTGCCCGCAGCACTGCTGGAGAAGGGTTCAATATTCTCGTCGATGCAAACAACGCATACACCTACGATGAAGTCATCACCTTCCTAAACGAGACGAGCGACTGCGATGTCTTTTGGATAGAGGAGATGTTTGAGGAAGACGTTGAATTGTATCGCAACCTAAAGGCTTACATCAAAGATAAGGGCTTGAAAACCTTCATTGCCGATGGCGAAACTCGAACGCGTGAACCGCTTGAATTCTACGATCCCTTCTTTGAGGCGGGTGTCATTGATGTCATCCAGCACGATATGAAGGGACTCGGCGTTACCGGCTGGCGACGACTTGCTGATATGGCTGCCGCATACGATGTCCAATGCGCCCCCCATAACTGGGGTTCTCTGCTCGGTTTCTTCCTCAGTCTCCAATTCGCAAAAACCATCCCCCATTTCCTCTATGGCGAAGTCGCAACCCTCACCAGCGATGTAATTGATACCTCTGGCTACACCTTCACCGGTGGCACGTTCACAGTACCGGATACTCCTGGACTCGGACTGGAACTCAATGAAGATGTCTACGATAACCGTTACGCCGGAAAAGAGGATTGGCAGATCTCCTAATGCTTTAACTGTCCTAATTAAAGTCGGTGCGGTTTCCTAGAAGAAACACCCCAGCAAAAACACCGCACCATAGGTGTCAATTTTTAGATTGAAAATTTCCTGATCAACGAGCCAGACTTCCTCTCAATTTGCTTCGGCATCCTCCACCTCCATTTTATCATGTTCAACGAAAAGTGCGTCAACACTTTCCGTGAGTACCTCATCTCTTAGAAGATTGATAAAAATTTAGATTTTTTTCATGTTCTGCAAGCATTCCGCTCAAAAATTCGTCTTTAACGTCTAAGGGTATCATGCCAGCGCAAGTGGATATAATCTTTGCTATGTGTTACGATTTGAAATGCGGGACATGAACAACGTTTTCTTGCGGATATTGACGGCGAGGTTGTTATTACGGACGACCCATCGGAATGGAGGCACTGTTATGTTAATCACTCTAATTCAGAAAGAAATGATGCATCATCTGCTGAGTGCCCGGTTTATAGCATTACTCCTGATGTGTGTATTGCTTATCCCACTCAACTTCCATATTAATTACCATCGTTATCTCCAACGCCAAGTTGACTATCAAGAAACCGTCAAAGACGAAAGCAATAAGGATCCAGCGGAGCAACCTTGGTTACGGAAACAGAGGATAGATCCGAATCTTGAAGTTTCCAAATTGATTCTGAAACCGACACCTTTAAGCGTGTTTGGGATGGGCTTAGAAGCTGCCCTACCGAGTTATCTCGGTATGACGCGCAACGGCATACAGCGCGGAGAAGCAGCACTGTCTACCGCGCCGCTCGCCTTTCTTTTGGGGCATCTTGACTTTGTGTTCGTTGTGAGTGCCGTCTTTAGTCTGCTCGCGCTCTTGTTTACCTTTGATGCCGTTACGGGAGAAAGAGAAGCGGGCACACTTCGGATAACCCTCGCCAACGCGCTGCCACGTGATATTTTTTTGTGGAGTAAACTCATCGGCGGATACCTTGTATTCATCGTTCCGTTCTTAGTCTCGTTAATCATCGGCTTACTCGTGTTGGTCTGGCAAGGGTTCCCGTTGGCTGAACCGGACATATTTCCGCGGCTGCTCTATCTCATGGGCATCTCGCTGCTCTATATTGCGGTCTTTTTTGCAATCGGTGCTGTGATCTCGATTTATTTTGACAGTTCCAAGACAGCACTCATCGTCGCCTTTACCGTTTGGGTGTTCGCTGTTCTGATCTTACCGCGTGTCGGGTTTCTTGCAGCGCAAACCCTCGCGTCGACTTCAACAGCGGAGAGTGTCTATAGGGAAAAGACAGCGAGGCGAGCAGAATTGCATGCCACTCTTGAAGCGGAAAGAAACAAAATCATGGGTAAAATGATACAAGAATCTAAGCAGGGAGAAGCAACGACCGGCTTCTTTAGATTAGATGAAGCGTTCGTCGCTAAAATGAATGCGAAGATGCTCCCGCTTGAAGAGACAGCACGGTTAAAGTACCGAGACCTCGCAACACAACTTGACTGGCGTTATGCGCAAGAAAAAAAATGGCAGGATAAAATCGGCATAAACCTTTCTCGGGTCACGCCGACAGCCTCCTTCATTTTTCTCGCAACGGATGCCACACAAACCGGTCAAGTCAAAAGAGATACCTACTTTGAAACGGGCACTCGCTATTATGAGGTGCTGGATGCAGAAATGTTCAGCAAAATGTCAGACGCTGCTCTCGTCGAAACAGCAGAAATCCCGTCCCCGCCGGCTCCGCCGCCGCTGACGGCGTTGACTTTGGGAGAGATGCT
>VXXH01000862.1 GCA_009835515.1 Candidatus Poribacteria bacterium | reverse complement strand
GCAACAATCGCGGCGGTTTCCGTTCGCAAGATGTTCGTGCCGAGTGTGACGGAAACGCACCCGCTTTCGATCGCAGCAGTTATTTCTCGATCAGAGAAACCACCTTCGGGTCCGACAAAGAGTGCGATAGAAGTCGGTTGTGAAACCTCCCGCAAGACTGCCTGGATATGCTGTGCTTTCGGTTCCTGTTCACTTTGTGGGTTGAGAATTAGGCGGGGTGAAAATTTGTCGAGTTGTGCGAGAGCTACCTCAAGTGTCTGTGGATTACAGAGTTCAGGTAACCACGTGCGCTGACACTGCTTCGTGGCAGAAATAACAACACGATGCCATCGTTCATATCGATTTTGGCTCGGTTTCTGTAAAGCGTGCTCTGAATGTATTGGCACAATCTGTGTGACACCGATTTCGGTTGTCTTTTGGAGAATTAATTCCATTTTATCATTCTTGGGAAGCCCTTGGAACAGCGTAAGCGAAGGTGCCACCCTTGGGTGAAATTCGTGACTGAGAATCCGGGCTTCGCTTGATCCCCGATTTGTGTCTGTATCAAGCACTTCTGCGATATAAACATTGCCTTGCCCATCAATAATTCGGATGGTAGCACCGCGTGTCAGACGAAGGACATTGCGGAGATGGTGTTGCTCCGAACCGGTAATTGTAGCAGTATCGGTGAGTATCTGAGGAGGAGGGACATAGAAAGTATGCATTTTTTAAATGACATCTTCGGTTCCGCCCGTGCGAAGTTTTTCAATGACCGTCTCTGGTTGCTGACTGCGGAAGATAGCAGTGCCCGCGACGAGGATCGTCACGCCTTGACGGATTGCGAGCGGTGCGACTTCCGTGGTTACACCTCCATCAACAGAGATGTCAAGTGGTCTCTCTAATTGTGGAATTACCTGCTGCAATTCTGTGATTTTCCGGAGTGTATTCGGTTGAAAGGCTTGCCCGCCAAATCCGGGTTCGACGCTCATAGGTAAGACCAAATCAATATCTGAAAGATAGGGAATGACTGCAGAGGTCGAGGTTTTCGGTGAAAATGCCAAACCAGTTTTAAGCCCGTGCGCTTTAATCGCTGAAATCACTTCGTTAGGTTCATCAGCACTTTCGATGTGAAATGTAATGAGATCTGCGCCAGCTGTAGCAAGCGCCTTGATATAACGGAGTGGGTGCTTCACCATAATGTGGACATCAAACGGGACGTGGGTGATTTGGCGAACAGCGGCAATGAAGGGTGGACTGATACCAAAGTTTGGTACAAACTCGCCGTCCATCACATCGAAATGCAGCATATCCGCGCCTGCATCGACTATTCGTTTGACTTCCTCACCGAGGCGGCTGAAGTCTGCAGCGAGCAATGAGGGAGCGATTTTAGGTGTATGAATTTGGACACCCCTTTGATTTTATTTGTAAAGCGTTTCAGATAGTTTTTCGCCATTTTCGTAGACCATCACCCGCGTTTCTCCAAAGACTCGAACCCCTTCTCGTTCCAAGTCAATCACCATGCCACGTGCGTAGGGTTGATCGACCTCAATCCGTTCACCAGAATCATCAATGATAACAATTTTGACGTGATGTGACAATGCTCCTTCTTCGCTGACGTAGTGCTTGAAAGGTAGCAATCTACCGACGTTTTCAGGCAATTCCTGCCCACTAATTTCGAGGAGGATTAGGTCTCCGGTTCGGACCATCACGCTGCCTGGAGGTTTGTGGGCAATAATTGCGCCTTCAGGGATTTTGGGGTGCGAACTATATTGGGTTTCAACATTTAGTCCTGCTGCTTCTAAGGCAACAAGCACATCAGCAGCGGATTGACCTTGGAAATCTGGGAGTTGCATGAGTTGTGGTGTCGGTCCGAGGCTCACCAAGAGGTTAACGGCACTGCCGCGTTGTTGACCGCCGCCCTCTGGCGGGGTTTGTGCGATGACTGTATCTTGTAGATAGGTTTCAGAATAGACCGTCGCGACCCGATTTCGACGAAAACCGGCAGCCCTAAGCGTATCAAAAGCAGCATCCTGTGATTTACCGATAACAGAGGGGACAGGTGCTAACTTCGCCCCTATACTGACCGTGATTGTAACAGGTTGGTAAGATTTGATTCTAAAGTTGGCCACAGGATCTTGCGCAACGATTTCGCCTTTTGGTGCATTGCTACTCGCCTCCTGAATGTCTTTCGCGGGCCGAAGACCTTCTTTATCAAGAATACGGACAGCTTCATAGTAGGTTTTGCCAATAAGGTTTGGCACCAAGACTTCTTCTGTCCGAACCCATTTCGGAATAATCACGAAAATGATGAGTACACCACCTATACCGAACAGAATTAGGAAGTAGAGTGAAACCTTGACGGCGGCAAATAGGGTATTATTCAGGCTATTCATAATGATGTTGCTGCCAAAAGTTGTTCGCCTGTTTGTACTTGGTAACCGTTGATAAAGTCGGACGCTTCCATAGCTTTCTTGGTTGCGGGTTGAATTTTCAGTAGTTGGAGCATCCCGTCTGCTGTTGCAACAAACAGTTTTCGTTTTTCAACTATTTCAAGTGCCCCTGAAGGCGCATCGAGTGTTTGCGAAAGCGGCAGACACTCGACAATCTTCAATCGGAGATTGTTCCGAAAAAATGTATACGCGCCGGGCCAGATGGCGGTGCCTCTGACGAGATTGTGAATCGTTGTCGCGGGTTGATTCCAGTCAATGTGTCCGATCTCCTTTGTCAGGCGTGGTGCGTGCGTTGCCTCAGCGTTGTTCTGAGGCGTTGCCGGTGGCGGTGCGCCTTCTGGCATCTCGGATAAGAGTCGGACGAGTTGATTTGCGCCAAGTTGCGCTAACTGTTCTGTTAATGTGAAAGCGTTATCTTCATTTCGGATGCGGATACAACTTGTAGAAATAATATCGCCTGTATCCTCACCGGCATCCAATAACATAAGCGTCACGCCTGTTTCGGTTTCACCGTTAATTAATGCCCATTGAATAGGTGCTGCCCCTCTGTACTTCGGGAGCAGTGATGGGTGCAAATTGATCGTCCCGCCCGGTGGAATATCCAAAAGGGTTTGTGGTAGTAGTTGACCGAATGCGGCGACGACAATCACGTCTGGTGCAAGACGTTCAAGGACAGACATGAAATCCGGTTTTCTCACCTTCTCAGGTTGGTAAACGGGTAGACTGTGCTCTGTTGCGACGATTTTAACAGGTGGTGGGTTGAGACGTTTTCCGCGTCCACTTGGCCGGTCGGGTTGTGTGACAACACCAATGATTTCAAACCTGTGGGTGATCAGTTCTCTGAGTGCTGGCAGAGCAAACTCACTGGTCCCCATAAAAAGAATACGCATTTTGAGTTTAATTTTCAGTTTTCGGTTATCAGTTTGAATTCAGAAACGGACCTGTAAGAGGGGTACCGCGAAACCGATGGCAGGATCGTTCGCCCATCTATTGAGTCTGTTGTTTAGTGCGTTTTGTCGTAATATTTCTTTATATCTTGCTGTATGTGGATCCGTTTCGGAGAGACGAGCGATAGTTCCTTCAACAGGATCTTCCTCTTCGACGGGTGGTGCTTTCGGTTCTGGCACACGTGGTGCCGATCGATCAACATTGCGGGTGTGTAACCAATCCCACACGCCGATGAAGAGCGACAATGAAACAGCACCAATCCCAACCATACGATAGTCGCTCGGTGTCAATTCGGGTGCGAATATATTCTCACGATACATTTTTATCCCTCTAACGACGAGATAACTGTGAATAGCGGTGAATGGTAAGGAACTCAACGTGACAATCTCAAACCGACGCAACGCGCTTTCGCTGTAGTCGGCTGGGTCTTCGTGTTGCACTGGAGGTTCTGGCTGAAACTGTGCTTTTGCGTGCGGTTGTGCAAAAAAGAGAAAAGCTACACTTATTAGAAATAATTGGGTGCCCAATTTATACACGGATTACCTCCTTGGTTGAAGGACAGCGTTGCGTTCTCACAATGATATTATTAACCTGTGGATTTATAG
>VXXH01000396.1 GCA_009835515.1 Candidatus Poribacteria bacterium | reverse complement strand
TGTGCGCAAAGTCCGACCAGCTAAGAACTCCCCGATAGAATACGTGATGTTTATCCGACTTCAAGCCGTAAAATCCTCGCTGTTGGTGGAGACGAAAACATCTTAGAGGTATGTGAGTTTGGAAACAGTAAACCCCTTGCTGAAATTCCTATTCCCGAACCCGGGTTGTCGTCAGCGACAGGTACCGATGCGCTTGCCCTAACTGGTCAACGACTGGCACGCGTCGGTAGAGATCGGAACATCTATGTGTGGGAGCACACACCGTCATCAAATGAAATGGACGAGCGCGGAAACTGGGAAAAATGTGCCACACTTATAGGACATCCAGAACATATCAGGGCATTAGCATTGAGTCCCGATGGAAAGCGGCTGGCAAGTATTTCAATTACACCACCCCAGAAACGTCAGGAGCGAACTGTTCTATTATGGGATGTTGATACAGGGAAACAGATTGCACAACTGCCGCCAACTACTCTAAAACGGCGTGGTTACCGCAGCACTGATGCAGGTATAGCGTTTTCACCAGATGGCGATATTATCGCTGGTGGGTTCTGGAACGAGATTGTCTTCTGGGATGCAACGGATGGCAAAACCCTCATGACGATCCCACAATCAGAAGAGAATCAGCGACCAATTACATTGTGTTTTTCGCCATGCGGACAATATTTGGCTGCGGGTGCCTGGTGGAAAGGTGGCCTCAAAAAGACATCTATCTGTTTATGGGAAGTTGCAACAGGTAAAAAAATCGCCACGTTCTGGGGGCATACTACTGATGTTCAGTGTTTCACATTCTCGCAAGATGGCACCCTATTAGTCAGCGGTGGATATGACGGCGTAATCTACCTTTGGGATCTGAAACCTTATCTGTAGTATCTTAAGAAGATTAACACGGCTTAAAACATTTTCAAACGGGACTACAAAGAAAAACGTGACTTTTTTCGCATTTTGGTGTATGCTATTATTTCAACGCCATAAAACCGACGCGACACGGTTAGACCATAACTTCGTCGCACCCAATGAGGACATAAGAAATGCCCACCGAGCACCCACTTCTGGACGTTACGGAGATTGACACGGATATCGAAACATACTTGACGCATATCGCTGAAACCACATATCAGTTCCCAGAACACGATTCCGGATGTCAATCATTTCAGGTAGTGGTAGACGACCAACGTTGGTTCGTCAAACACAGTAACATCCCACAAAGCGTCACATGGCTCAAACAGGCTGTTCGCTTCCACGCTGCTGTCCAGCACGAGGCACTCCCGCAATTGCACAACGCTTTCACGACAACTGATGGGTTTACACTGGTCTACGACTGGGTAGACGGTGAGGGTTTGCGTCCGGAGAGGGAACTCCGTACCGATGAAGTCCATCCCCGTGATAGGTTTTGTGCACTGCCAGCGTCTGAAATCATTGCTGCACTTAACGTTATTTATGATGTCCACGTCTTCATCGAAAAAAGGGGTTTCATCGCTGAAGATTTTTATGATGGTTGTATCATCTATAACTTTGAGAAAAAGCAGATACATCTGTACGATTTCGACCACTACCATCCGGGTCCCTTCATAAACGATCGCGGACGGCTGAACGGCTCGTCTCGCTTTATGGCACCGGAGGAATTTCAGAAAGGCGCGCACATCGACGAAAGAACAAACGTCTTTATGTTAGGACGGACAGCCTTCGTGCTCCTCGCTAACAATAGCAATTCACGAGACGATTGGAAGGGGAACGATGCCTTATGGCACGTCGCGAAAAAAGCGACGAATGCGGACAAAGAGTTGAGACATCAATCTGTCCAAGAATTTGTTTCGGCGTGGCATGCCGCGATTGCGACGAGCAATATTCCAAGTGCCTGACCCAGCTCAGGCGGAACAGGAAAAAGACTATTATGAAAAAAATTACCGACAATGAAATTCAATTCTTCAACGATAACGGCTATCTCATTCTGAAAGGCGTTATCCAACCGGATGAACTTGCTGTTACGCAAAGCGAAAGCCAACGGCTTATTGACGAGATTTTGGCAGGCGGACCGGCAGATGAATGGTGCAACCGTGGCCCTGAAAAGATACCGTACTATCTGACCTATCTCCACTCCCACCCGAATGAATTTTCCCTAAGGTTATTGGGACACCCGTTTATAGGTGATTTATTGCGCCGGATTATTGGACCCGATTTTATTCCGTGTTATGAATCCCTTGTTTTCAAATTGCCGAAACACGGTTCTTCTGTCAGATGGCATAGGGACGGCAATGCAATCCGAGAAAATCACCCAATCTTCAACGTTGACATATATCTTGATGATTCCACCGTCAATAACGGCTGTGTCTGGGTCATCCCGAAAAGCCATCTCTGGGGAATTGAAGAAGCACAAGAGGTTATTGACAGAGGGGAAGTCAATTTTGAACGGGAAGACGCAGTGCCAGCAGAGGTAGAACCCGGCGATATTCTGCTCCACCATACCAAAGTCTTGCACGGCAGTAAAATCAACACGAGCGATACACTCCGCCGAGTTATCTATTTCGACCAACGGACCCCACGCTGGAACGAGCGGTATAAATGGTGGCAATCGGGGTTTCTGACACAACGGTGCAAAATGTATCAACGCGCCCTCCATGAACGCAGCACGAATCCTTATTCGTCGGATACCGAGCAGTTCGCTTACGAGGTGCCATCCGACATGCCAACATGGGATCCAAACGACGATTTTGACCTGCGGATCCAGCACCGTGCGTATGCGTATCAATAAAGTAGCAGGCACACGCCGTTGTGCCGTAGCCAATGGAGACTAAGTAATGAACGTTCTACTGATAGGCGGTTCAGGACATGTTGGAACGATGACGCTCTCTTACATGAAGAGCCATCATAATTTCCGAGTGCTGGATGTCAATCCGCCTAAAGATACCTCTATAGACTACATCCAAGGATCCGTTACCGATCCTGACATCGTTCAGGAAGCGTTGAAAGGGATGGATACGCTTGTCTATATGGTCATGCTGCAACCGACGAGCGATCGGTCTTCCGTCGCAGATTTCAGTGATATTGTCGCAAACTATGAGGTAAACGCCAAGGGGCTGCATATCGTTCTACACGCCGCGAAGGAGGCAGGCATCCAACACGCTGTCTATACAAGCACCTTCACAGTGCATGAACGGACGCGAAACAATTTTCCGTACGAAGATGTCGTACCCCGCGATAATCCGGGTGTCTATGGGTTAACCAAAGGCTTCGGCGAGCAGGTCTGCGAATACTTCGCGCGGGAACACAGCATGTCGCTTATCGCTTTGCGGATTACAGGTCCCTCTACACGCGAACAGTGGCTTGAGCGTTACAACCAACCGAAAGATTCGTCAGTGCATATCTGGTGGACAGATGAGGAAGACTTAGCGACTGCCTACCTCGCTGCTATCTCGGTTGAACACGAAGGGTTTGATGCCTTCTTCATCGCTGGCGACCACGAACAGAAAGAGATTAACCTCTCAAAGGCGAAACGCCTACTCGGTTGGGAGCCGCTGACGCATACGCGCGTGTAAAAAACGTTATAGGTCAGGAAAGGTTTCACGATGAAAACAGGGCTACTGCTCATCTTTCTGAAGAATACTCTTACTGACAATACACAAAATATCTTCATTGTAGCATGCAGTCCGGATGGACGCATACTCGCCAGCGGAAGTAATGATTGCACGGTGTTGCTGTGGCGGCTGCGTTAATACTGACTGAACAACTCTGTAATTTGACAAAAACCGCATTGTATGATACAATATAATACACTTAAGCCAAAAGTTTACGTCGAAACAACTGTGGTCAGTTATTTAGTCGCAAGACCAAGCCACGATGTGACGTTAGCCGCTCGGCAACAAGCAACGCAATAACTGTGGACAGAATACGCTGAGAACTTTGAATTTATGATTTCAGATATCGTTCTCAACGAAGCCAGTCGGGGTGATGCAATAGCTGCGCAACAAAGGCTTGAGGTGTTGGCAGATTTAC
>VXXH01000854.1 GCA_009835515.1 Candidatus Poribacteria bacterium | reverse complement strand
TTTCATAACTCCTTGTCTCAGTTAAGCACGTACTTGAACATGCTTGGACGTTTTGCAGACCTATACTTCTTACACACTGGGCAACACACTTTCTATGAATTTGAGACTTTTTAAGTTTCGTTCTGTGTGGTATCGGATAAAACTACTTAGGACAAGTTTTAGTTCACGATGATTAAGAGTTGAGGCACGAATCCGGTTTATTTTGTCCAGTTCTGCCAGTTTTAAATGTCGTAACGCTTTCAGTAGTTCACAACTTCCAGGTGTTATTGAATAAGCAGATGTATCTCTATTCTGGCAATTGTTACAGAGTATACCGCCTTGTTGAACACTAAAGAGCATTCCTGCTGTTCCCTGCTTGTTTTTTAGATAAGGTGAGGTAACATTTGAACCACAGTTGGCGCAGTGTGAAAGCTGTGGTGCGTAACCCGCCAGGTCGAGAAACTTGATTTCAAAAAACCTCGCAAGCATTGCTACATCTTCAATATCTGTCAATACGTGGTATGTGTTTTGCAGTAGGTGGAAAATCTCCGGATTTGCATCTCCTTCTGAAGCTATAGCATCAACTAATTCCGCTAAATAGCATCCGTAAGTAATCCGGGTAAAATCATCTCGAATACCATCAAAACCTTCAATCAGTTCGAAACCGGAGAGACTTTGTAAATCCCTATTCTCACGATAATTAAAGAGCAGCATACCGTGGTTAAGCAGTTCTAATCTACCACTGAGTTTGCTCTTAGGACTTTTGACACCGTAAGCGACAGCTTTTACTCTTCCAAAGTCAGGGGTATAGAAGGTGATGATCTTATGAGCATCGCGTAGGGGATAGGTGCGAATTACAATTGCTTCTGTTTTTTGAGCAGGCATGTTTCTATATGTGTGATCGGATTTTTGTAAGCATGCGATCAATGATAGTGGAAATCGGGGCGAGAGGATTTGAACCTCCGACCTCCTGCTCCCGAAGCAGGCGCGCTAGCCGGGCTGCGCTACGCCCCGTTCTTAGGCTTAATTATACCTTCTCTGATGGACTTTGTCAAATTAATTCTATTTTCTGGGCGTGTAAATATTTCGTCAAAAGATTCTACATAGATGTCGCCCGGCTGGGAAAACCAAGATATTCCGACAGATCGGGTTTACAAACCCCGCCTACAAGAGACGGAGCATTCCGACAGATGGACGGTGTTATTGTAATGGTTTTAAAACGCGTCATCACTATCGTCGATTTCCGGCATTTCAAGATGAATCCTTTGGATGCGTCGTTCGTCCGCCTCAAATATGGTGAACCGGATACCGCGGTAGGTAAATTGGGTACCCTGTTCCGGCACACGACCGAGATAGTCTACGACGAATCCACCGATTGTATCAATGTTTTCTGCTTCAAGTTCGGTGCCGAGTTTTTCGTTCAATTCAATAAGATTTAGCCGCGCATCAACGGAATAGGTGTTAAGGGCTATCTCAATGTAGTCATCTTGTTCGCCGATTTCGTCTTCATCTTGAATTTCACCGACAATTTCTTCGATGATGTTTTCGAGTGTTATGATTCCGGCGGTGCCACCGTATTCGTCTACAACGATCGCCATGTGCTGTTTATGCTCGCGAAGCTCTCGGAAGAGTTCTGAGATATTTTTACTCTCCGGCGTGAAAAAAGGACTTCGCTCAATAATAAGTTCTCTCAGGTTGACTGGCTTGCCTTTAGCCCAACAATCCAACATATCTTTGACGTGCAGGATCCCAACAATTTGATCAATTGTCTCTTCGTATATCGGGATACGCGTATGCCTGGAGGTGATTGCGGTTTGTAAAACCTCAGTTTCAGGAGTTGCGACTTCAAGGCATATCATGTCGGTTCGTGCGACCATGATTTCTCGGGCGACCTTATCGGGCAGATCTAAAATTCTGGCGATCATCTCTCGATCATCTGGTTCTAAAATATCTTGGCTATCGGCGACGTTGTCGAGTGTCTCTAACACTTCTGGAGATACGAGGGTATCTTGTGCAGATGTGGCTTTGCCGCCGAATATTCGGACGATGAGGTTAGCGAGGAAATTGAGCGGGATTAAAACGAGGAACCCGCACCAGTAGATGGCACGGAGGGCACTGAGGGCTCGGATGGTTGCTGCGCCAGTACTGCCCCGTACATAGTTTTTGGGAAACAATTCAGTAAAGATGACAAAGCAGGCAACTGCGAGGGCTGCACTCGCGACTGGATATGTTTTCCAAAATGTCATAAGCACCGTAACGCCTGCTACTATCAGAATTGTTTTTGCCGTGATAATGGTTAACGAGTAACGGCGCGGATGGTGCAGCAGTGATGTTAACACTTCATAACGTTTGCCGCCTTCCTCGGCGAACTTGAGAATATCGTCTCGCGTTAACCGAGCGAGCAACGCTTCGGCAGTTGAAAACAGCGCACTGAGAATTAAGATTATACCTAAGCTAACGAGTTTGATGACTAAGTCTAGGTCGTCCAAACGTAAAATTACACCCCCTACAAACTGGTGCTCAAAAGTTAGCGAACAATCGTGCTACGGTTCCCTCAATAAACCGAAGATGGTATTCTGCTTTTCAAACATAACAGTGGCTTCTTCTTGTGTTTGATGGTCGTAGCCAAGCAGATGAAGTACACCGTGTATCGCGAGTAACGCGACTTCGATTTCAAGAGTATCGTAGGTTGTCTCCTGTTTTTCGGTTTCAAGACTACTGCGAGTCGCGCTGAACTGATCGCCTGTTGTCAATTGCCGCGATGCGGTTTCGAGGGATATAACGAGATCACCGAGGACATTCGGGTTCACATTCCCATCTTCACCCTCACGCATCGCAAAAGCCAGCACATCTGTCGGCGCATCAACGCCTCGATAGTCGCGGTTGAGATGTTTAATGTCAGCATCGTCTGTTAGAAGGACACTGACTTCACACGCCTCTGCATCATGTGCTTTTAGCGTTGCGAGCACTGCGTTGTGAATGACTTCCACGTCAAAGGTGGTATTGTCACTTGTATTCGTAACACGAATCAAAACGGTTATTCTTCTTCGTCAGACGTACTTGGTGGGTTCCCGCCGTCCCGTCTGTTATTGTGTGGTGATGCCTGTTCGTAAGCTTCGACGATACGTTGGACGAGTTCATGTCGGACGACATCGACCCTTGAAAAATAGATGAACTCGATGCCGTTGATTCCTGAAAGCACCTCTTGTGCATCTGCGAGTCCTGAAATTTTGTGTGTCGGCAGATCTGTCTGCGTAATGTCGCCTGTGACCACGGCTTTTGAGTCAAAACCGAGACGGGTCAGGAACATCTTCATCTGCTCAATCGTAGCATTTTGCGCTTCATCAAGGACAACAAACGAGTTATTGAGCGTTCTGCCTCGCATGAAAGCGATCGGTGCGACCTCAATAACATTTCGTTCGATGTATTTGTCGAGTGCTTCGGGTGGCATCATATCGTAGAGTGCATCGTATAACGGACGTAGGTATGGATGCACCTTGTCGGCAATATCGCCGGGTAAGAAACCGAGTTTCTCACCGGCTTCAACGGCGGGTCGTGTCAAGATGATACGACTCACCTGTCCACTTTTGAGTGCAGAGACCGCCATCGCCATGGCGAGATATGTTTTCCCTGTTCCGGCGGGTCCGATACCGAACACAAGGTCGTTGTGTTTCATCGCTTCCACATACCTTCTTTGGCCAGCAGTCTTCGGACGGATGACACCACGTTTTGAAAATACCGGAATAGACTCGGCTCCTGTGTCACCTAAGGTATCTCGTTCATCGACACCGGAGGCACGAATCGCATAGTTGACATCGGTCGCCTGAATGCGTTCTCCTTTCCGAATGCGGTGAAGAAGTGATTCGAGCACCGTTGTCACCCGGTTGACCTCTGTGACGTTTTCGCCAATGACAGCGATATTGTCACTTTTCAAAACAACGCGTGCATCGAAATTGTCTTCAATAATTTTTAGGAAGGCATCGCTCTGCCCGAACAGGGCTTGCACTTCAGCGTTGCTC
>VXXH01000800.1 GCA_009835515.1 Candidatus Poribacteria bacterium | reverse complement strand
CCCCTTATCAGGGGGGCAGGCGTGTACGCCGCAAAACCGCACCTACCGGACCTGGGAAAATATAAAATTACCGAAATATTTTTTTAAACATCATTCAAGGGGGGCAGGCGTGTACGCCGCAAAACCGCACCTACCGGACCTGGTACCAAGACAGTTGTTTTTTCTAAAATTGAACACCTATCGCTATGTTACACGATGCACAGCCTAACAGGCTATGCCACATGAATACGATTGCACAACCTAACAGGTTATGCTACAAGTTGCCGATTTCATTCTTTAAATGAAGCGGTTACTCGGGGGATGCTCTCTTCGCAGGCGAAGCGTTCAATGCTGGAGGCACCGACGAAGCCGACGGTATCCGTTTTCTCGTTGATAAACGCTGCCTCTGGTGCCTTTGAGATGGGGCCGCCGTGTGCGAGACAGATAACGTTTGGGTTCACCGATTGTGCGGCATCGCAGATTTCTTGGACACGCACGGCTGCATCCTCAAGTGTGAAAGCGGTTTCTGCACCGATGGTGCCGCCGATTGTGGTGCCCATGTGCGCGATGATGACATCCGCCCCGACTTTCGCCATGTTCTCGGATTCTTCGGGGTTGAAGACATAGACGATCGTGAAGAGGTCCATATCGTGCGCGATGCCGATGGTCTCGACCTCTTTGTAGAAACCCATCCCTGTCTCTTCGAGTGTCACGCGAAAAGTGCCGTCAATCACGCCGACGGTGGGGAAGTTATTCACGCCGTCAAAGCCGACGTCTCGGACCTGTTTGAGGAAGTTGTTCATGCGACGCGTCGGGTCTGTGCCGTTGACCCCGGCGATAACGGGGGTCTCTTTGACGACAGGTAATACTTCGCGTTCACCCATCTCCATGACGATGGCGTTCGCATCGCCGTAAGCCAAGAGTCCAGCGCAAGAGCCAAAGCCTGACATGCGGTAGCGTCCGGAGTTGTAAATTACGATCAGGTCTGCGCCGCCCTGCTCGGCGAATTTCGCGGTGATCCCTGTTCCTGCACCGACAGCGAGCAAGTGTTTGCCGCTATCGAGTTCTGCCTTTAATCGTCCTAAAACTTCATCTCGTCTATAATCTGGCATATTTTTAATTTTCCTTGCGGTTAAATAACGTGGGTTTGAACTTTGATGTGCCTTTCTTGAATCCGCGCTCCATTTCATTACGCGCTGCGTTTTTGGTGCTGTGAAGAGCGGACTGATTTATAGTGAAACCTGTAATTAATTGGGCACATCCAAACAGTGTGAATGCCTATAACAGGCATTCACACTGGCACAACCTAACAGGTTATGCTACAAAGATGTTTATTTATTTTTACGATTTACTATAATCAGAAACCTCTTGCTGACGGCTAATCGCTACTCATCTCTCGATTTTGCTTGTAAACGTGCCGCTGCCCCCGCATCCCCGATGTGCATCGTGTCGTACGCCTGCTCGGAGGTCTTGAATGGACCAATCCCTTTGTGCCCGTGCCAATCGCCTTGGTTCATAATTGGATTTGGTAACCCTGTTTCCTGTTCTCGTTGGCGAATCCAGTTTTTCATCCGCGTTTCGAGGACGTTGACGATATCCGGATGTGTATCGGCGAGGTTGTTATTCTCGTCGGGGTCTTGGATAAGGTTGTAGAGTTCAACGGGTGGTTTGAAATGGAAATCCGGTTCAAGTGCGACGATGAGTTTCCATTCAGGTGTCCGCCAACCGTGCTTGCGCATCCAGGTGCATTCCGTGATATAGAATTCACTCTCGAAGGAAGTTATCTCACCACTGATTAAGGAAGTGAGACTCTCACCGTCGAATGCTATATCGGTTTCAATGTCTGCTAATTCAAGGAGTGTCGGGACAAGGTCTTTGTGTTGGTTGTAGCCTGAGACCCGTTTTCCAGCAGGCACGCGACCTGGGTAGCGGATAATCAGCGGTACATGCAACGTGACATCGTAGAGGCCGTGGTGGTCGAACCAGCATTCATGGTCGTAGAGCGTTTCACCGTGGTCGCCGTTGATAACGATGATGGTCTCGTCCATGACACCGCGTGTTTCAAGTGCATTGAAAAGCGTCTGGATACACGCGTCCATATAAGCGATTGCGCCGTCGTATTGGGCGATGACATAGTCTTTATCGGTGATTCCGGGTGGCATCCAAGTGGCGAAGTAATCGCAAAACGGTTTGAACGCCATCACCGGTTCCATGGATTTATTGCTCGGATCGCATTCGTCGCCGTGATAGAAGGCGCGTTCATAAGGCGCGGGCGGTAGGTAAGGCGAGTGCGGATCCATGTGGCGTAGGAACAGGAAGAACGGTTTTTCGTCGCTCTGGTCGATGAGGCGATTCAGTTCTGGGAGGGTCGTTTTATTGAGATTTTCCGCTTTCGGGCTGCGTCCGCTTTCGTCGGGCCCCCAGCCAGAGAAGTCAAGATAAGTATCAAACCCCCGTGCGCTTGGTCCGCCGAACCCGACGCAGGTAGTATCGTAACCTGCCTCCTTAAGGATTTCTGCTAACGTTTTGACCTCTTCGCGGAGCGGTCCTTGGTGGCGCAGCGCGACCACCTGCGTGCTGAACGTATCTAACCCGGTGAGCATGGAGGCGTAAGCACTCGTTGTTGGAATGTGTGCGCTGTAGGTTTTTTCAAAGAGGGTGGCACCCTCCGCGAACCGATCGATATGGGGGGTCGTCAGACGGTGGTACCCGTAACAACTCATGTGTGTTGCGAGGAGCGAGTCAACGCCCATCAGGACGATATTTGGTTGTTTCGGCATATTTGGATTCTCCTTTTTTAATGGTTATCGGTTGTCAGTTTTCAGTTATCGGTTAAGAGCGTTTTAGGTTCACAAAAATCTCTCGGTGAATTAGGTATCTCTTTCTGGTAACTGACAACTAATCTATCTAATCCTTGTTTCTGTCGCATCGCGCCTATTGTGTTTCCCAATCCTTATGCCAGACGAGTGTGTTCTGGACATTATTGTTAAGTACGTCGCCAATTTCGAGTGCGTTGAAATAGTCCTCCGGCAGGATGTTGCGCTTACCGTTGAAGGTGCATCCGTCAGGCATAAAACCACAGGTCATTGCTCGGCGGTGCGAGAATGTCATGTTCGCGCCAGCACCGTGTGCGCATAAGCCGTTATGCCATACCATAGAACCGGCGGGGCATGGTGCTGATTGCGGTTCAAGTTCTTTCCATTCTGGGTACACATTAAACAAGGCACCTATGTTTTCACCGATGCCGACGTTATCAAAGCGTGCGGTTTTATGGGTACTGGGTAGATACCACATACAGCCGTTTGCCAGTGTAGCATCGTCTAATGCGACCCAGAACGAAACCGCATCCCGTGAATCAAATGACCAGTAGGGGACATCAAGGTGCCATGCTGTCGGGTTCCCGGACGGTGGTTTAATGAGTGCTTGGTCGTGCCATATCCGCATCCCGTCAACACCGGCGAGTTGTGTTGCCATTTTCCCGATTTTCGGGTCGTGTACGAGTTTCCGCATTCCTGGGTGTGAATCAGCCAAGCGGAGGCATTGCGTAAAGACCCGTGCATAAAAGTTAGACGGGTCCAACTGATTTGTCATGTGTTCAACAGAGGTGCCGAGACGTTCTTCGACAGATTCATCGGTACATCGTCGCCATTCTTCGAGTTCCTCGGCATCAAGGAAGTTCTCAATGACAAGGAACCCGTTTTCCTGATAAAAATTGATTTGTTCTGTGGTGAGTTCGTGTCGCATTATCCAGATGCTCCTTTAGTTCTTCTGACTGAGGGTTTGCAACTCCCCTTTACAAGATTGTATCATAGAAATGATATATAGACAAAAGAAAAATAGCGGACCAGTTATCAGTTGTCAGTTGTCAGTTATCAGAGGGAATAGTTACCAGTTATCGGTTATCAGTTGTCAGTTAAGAGGGTTCTTGTGGCAATCCCGTTGCTCTATCCACCACAGCAACCGTCTTTAACTGTTCTCACTGCGAAGCATAACAACTGTTCTCACTGCGAAGCATGATGAC
>VXXH01000743.1 GCA_009835515.1 Candidatus Poribacteria bacterium | reverse complement strand
GTCTATGATCTCGGTTTTGACGTTATCGAACTGCATTCAAGCGCGTTTGAATCCACCGATGCTGACTACCTACGAAACCTAAAAATGAATCTCATGCGGAAAGGGTTACCGTTAGGTTACATCGGTGTTAGCAATAACTTCGGTAAGCCTGTTGCTGAACATCCGGAACAAATTGCGCTCATCAAGCAGTGGATCGACGTTGCGGCTTTTATGAGCTGCCCGATCGTCCGAGTGTTTGCCGCCTATGTGCCGGAAGATTGTGAAGACGAGGAGACTTTGTGGCCACCTATGATTGAAGCTTTCAAGGAGGTCGCTGAGTACGGTTATGAATCCGGGATTCTCGTTGGACTTCAGAACCATAACCACAACAATGTTACACGCGACGGTGATGCCGTCCTGCGTGCTTTGAACGGAACGGATCATCCTTATTTTACACACATTTTGGATACGGGTCAGTATGCAGGGTCTCCGGGCGCGAGTGGACACCGTGGGTCTTCACATCCGGGCTACGACTGTTATGCAAGCATTGAACAGACTGCACGGCATGCTGTCTATGTCCGAACCAAGTTTTATGAAATAGATAGCGGTGTCGAGGAATGGCTAGACTACCCACGCGTCTTAGACATCCTGCGGGGTGTCGGTTATAACGGCTGCCTCTCAATTGTATACGAAGGTCAATCTGATCCGATTGAATCGATGCGTAAAGCGAGAAGTTATCTGGAATCGTTACTGTAGGCGAAACCACATCTGTGCTGCCCATTTGGAGAACATTTTTATGCTCAACATTAAACCCAAATATCTTGTCAACGACAAGGGGCGGAAAACCGCGGTAGTTTTGTCAATGAAGGAGTATCGCCTTCTCATAGAACACCTTGAGGATTTAGAGGACATTTTAGAGATGGATGCCGCAGTTAAAACCGAAACCGAGTCTCGCCCATATCAGGACATTCGAGCCGAGTTAAAAAAAGACGGGAAACTTTGAATACTCCGGTAATTTATACTGTCTATCTAAAACGGCGTGCTGAACGAGAATTGCGGAATTTACCGCAAAACATTAGGACACGCGTTGATGTCCGGTTAGAGGCTTTGGCGAATAATCCACGGCCGCCAGGAGTCGTTAAACTTTCAGGCGAAACAGATTCGCATTGGCGAATCCGCGTCGGGGAGTACCGAATTCTCTATCAAATAGACGATCGGCACCATCTGATTGAAATTTACCGAATCAAACATCGTCGCTACGCTTATCGTTGAGGAAAGACTACGGAGGAAAGAAACGCATGAAAACGCGTGCTGCTGTTATGTATGAACATAACGAACCGGTCGTCGTTGAGGAACTTGAGTTAGATGAACCGAAGGCAAACGAAGTCCTCGTCCGCACTGCCGCGAGTGGGGTCTGTCACTCAGACCTATCAGTCGTCACGGGTGCTATCTATTACGATGCCGCTGTCGCCCTTGGACATGAAGGTGCAGGGATTATTGAACGGGTTGGCGCGGATGTAACAGATTTTCAGTCGGGCGATCATGTAATCTTGTCTTTTGTCAGCTATTGCGGTGGTTGTCGCATGTGCCAGATGGAGAAAGTCTGTCTGTGTGAAAGTTACGATGTCCCGCGCGGGTTTCAATTGGACGGCACGTATCGTCTGCATAACGGATCGGGAGACGGCATCCTCCAGATGGCACGCATCGCGACGATGTCGGAATACATGGTTGTGCCACAACAAAACCTTGTGAAAATTGACAAGGATTACGCGTTAGAAAAAGCGGCACTTGTCGGCTGCGGCGTGACAACGGGTGTCGGTGCGGTGCTGAACACTGCAAAGGTGGAACCCGGGAGCTCGGTGGCGGTTATCGGGACAGGTGGCGTGGGTTTGAACGCTATCCAAGGCGCGGTACTCGCGCAAGCGGAACAGATTATCGCCGTCGATATTGCTGAGAAGAAACTTAACTTTGCGAAAAGTTTTGGAGCAACAGATGTGGTTAACGCGGCAACGTGTGATCCAGTCGAAGCGGTTCGTGAATTGACTGACGGTCTCGGTGTAGACTACGCCTTTGAGGTGATTGGAAATCCGAAGACCATCGTGCAAGCGTATAGAATGGTGCGGGCGGCTGGCACTGCTGTTATCGTCGGCATGGCACACCACGAAATGGATGTTAGTATTCCAGCACAGCACCTCGTCTCAACGGAGCGGCAACTGATCGGTTCGTTTTACGGTTCGTGCCACCCACGCGTGGATATGCCAAAGCTTTTGAGATTGTACACGGAAGGCAAACTGAAGTTAGACGAACTCATTACACGGCACTATCGGCTTGAGCAGATTAACGAGGCGTTCGCGGATATGGAAGCCGGTGAAAATGCGCGCGGGGTTATTGTTTTCAATTAAACCTTCCTACAGTCCTACAGGCCGGTTTGAAAGCAGCGAAACTCAACAAATCGCATTTCGGAGACAGGTTATAACTCTCAACAATCGGTTTTTAGAAAGAAATCGTCTTAACTGACAACTGATAACCGAAAACCGAAAACTAACTAACATGAAGTCCGTACACACAGCCGTTCGAGAACAGTTTAGTCAGCACGCAGACTACTACGCCCAGAGCAGCGCGCACGCCAAAGGGGACACCTTAGACGTAATCCTCGACTTTGCGGAGCCGAAAGGTACAGAGTGGACGTTGGATGTCGCAACAGGTACAGGTTTCACAGCGTTCGCGCTTGCACCGAAGGTTAGGCACGTAGTCGCCACGGATCTGACCCCAGAAATGGTTGCTAAGGCAGCTGAACTGGCGGAGGAACAAGCAATAGAGAATGTTACGTTTTCTGTCGCTGCTGCGGAGTCTTTGCCGTTTGCGGCTGCCTCGTTAGATTTGGTGACGTGTCGGCTTGCCCCCCACCATTTCCAAGATGTCCCGAAATTTTTGAGCGAGGTCCATCGGGTGCTACGAACAGGTGGACTTTTTTGCCTCGTAGATTCCGTTTCCCCTGAATCAGAAAAGTTAATAGCGTGGCAGAACCGTGTAGAGGCACTTCGGGACGATTCGCACGTTTATGGCCGTCCACCCTCGCAATGGGATACGATGCTTACGGATGCTGGATTCTCACTTGAAAAGACAGCACACGTCCGCAACGCCCAGATGTCGTTTTTGTGGTGGGTCCGTCCAGAGCAAAACCCACCGGAGTTGGTCCAAGAAATCCGTGAAGCGTTCGCCCAACTCTCGTCTGATGAGGCACGAGAGCATTACACAGTTGAACCTGCCGGTGATGATTTCTATTTCTCTTGGCCGATGTATGCCGTTAAAGCGAGGCGTGTTTAGTGCGTGAGTCAGTTTGCTATCTTCCACTGAATAACTTCGTTTGTTTCAGATATGATAAAACACTAATGTACAGAAGGTACTGCAGCATCACCTATTGCAGCGGCAACTTTCACTAGGTCCAAGATATTGACCACGCCATCCGCATTGACATCCGCTACGGTTTGTTCAGTCTGCCCGAGGTTTGAAGCAACAAACACCAAATCCTGGATATTCACGATACCATCCGCATTGACATCCGCTGCTATTTTTCTTAATGGCAGCAGAGCAGTATTGAGATTCCACAATAAAACAGTAGCATCGCCGCTTCCACTTGCGAGCATCTGCCCATCCGGACTGAACACTACGCTATAAACAATAGATGTATGTCCCTCAAAGATATGTTTATGGTCCCCCGTGGCAACATCCCACAGACGAATGGTACAGTCATTGCTTCCGCTTGCGAGTGTGCGCCCATCCGGACTGAATGCTACACTATTGACAATCCCCGTATGTCCAGTGAACGTTTGCCGAGTGTCCCCCGTGGCAGCATTCCATAGACGAATATCACCGTTATCTCCTGCACTTGCACTTACAAGCGTCTGACCATCCGGACTGAACACTACACTTCTGACACTCCCTTTATGTCCTATGAGGGTACGTTCGTGGGTGCCCGTGCCAGCATTCCAAAGGTGAACACTGTCGTCCCATCCGCCAATTG
>VXXH01000732.1 GCA_009835515.1 Candidatus Poribacteria bacterium | reverse complement strand
ATACTTCACTTTAACGGTTTCCCAATCATCTTTGGTGTGGAATTCTTTCAAGATCAGATCCGAACGGACATTGAGGTATTCGTTATAAGTCTCGAAATCCTCTATCGTAATCCCTTTATTGAGAAGCATCTGCAGCCATTTTTCGCGAGGATATTTGGCATCCATATCTGCAAGTGTAAATTCAATGTGGCGTTTTTCGCCATAGGAACTCTCTGAAGCAGTGCTCCACTTTGTGTTTACTGCACGAGAACTGTATCTTGCATCAAACGCTTCGATAAGGGTTTCAACCGTTTGGGGGCCAGTATATTTCTCTATTGAAGACTCGGAATCCAGTGCGCTCCTCACCTCAGGTGCCACTATTGCGCGACACCCAATAATTGTAATTCCGAAGATGAGCAAAAGTAGTGTAGTTAGGACAACATATTTCACGTTTTTTCTCCTCTTTGTTCAGCGTGGGATTAAATTAAGGTTATGCTGCTGGAAGTCTGTTGGGTGCTGCCCAAGTTCAAAAGTTTTCAATGACGCGCCACTTCTCAAAGACCGTCTCGTCGAGAAAAACACTGTGATATTTATATGTGTACGTAGACCCAATCTGTAAAGGGTGATATTCTTCTGTGTTTCCCGGGACACTGTATTCCATTAATTCTGCCTCCGTTGTGAGCCCGTTGGCATGTTTGTAGCGCGTTTTCACGAGTCCAATTCCTTTGGCAAACCACAAATAGCGTGTGCCGTTAACAAATGGACTCTCCTTTTTTGAACCTCGCTCGTAAGGTTTATCATTAGTAGTCGCAAGTAGATTATTCTGAAAGTGTGGTGGGGTGTCAATGAGTGCACTTTTGTGCTTGAGGCATGCCGAGAAAGTTCCGGCAGAAACTTCCACCTGTTCATATCCGTCCAAGGTTGTCTTCGCTAGGGAGTCCCAGAACCCTTCTTGGACCCAAGTATCACCTACAACCAGGGGAAATCTAAGCAGGGAAGGTGTAATAGCAGTTCCCAAAAAAGGCATTGTGACGGGTTCTCCCTTATCGCATTCTTGACAACCGAAACTGGCAAGTCTTAAAAATCCATCGGTTTTTATGAGGGAGGCACCTCCTTCTCTAAATTGCTTGCCATTCTCGGTAGTGGCGTTAATGCACACTCTAATTTTACGTTCCATTTTAGCCATCTCCTTAAACGTCGCGAAAGATTGGAAATCGTCGAGCGTTGATTGAATCAGAGATTCGTTCTTCTTCAATCGGTTCCGCGCACGATTGAGCCGACTTTTTATCGTGTTTTTGGTTACATCCAAAAAAGCAGCGATCTCTTCACAAGACATGCCATCGAAATAGTGGAGGGTAACAACAGTGCGTTCACTTTCTGGCAATTTCACAAGCCACTTTTTAACGATTTCGCGCAGTTCTTGCCCCGCTTCTTTAGCTTGCTCTCCTGCCAAATACTCAGAATACGGATCGTTGTGTCTCATGGCGATGTTTACATTCTCAGAAAGTTCAGAATTCAGGCGTTTCTCACGAAACCACGCAAGGCAACGGCGTGTAGCAATCGCATTGAGCCACGCAGAAAACCGTTGTGGATCATTTAGGGTGCCAAGTTTCTGATGGGCTTTCAGGAAAGTCTCTTGAACGATGTCTTCAGCAATATGGAAATCCTTAATTGTTCGCCACACAGTGGCATGAACCTGTTTTTGGTACTTTTCCATTAATACCGTGAAGGCTGTGTCGTCCCCTGCCAGGGTACGGTGAACCAAGGCAATGTCATTGTTTTCCATCAGGACCTCCTGCTATTACGGTTGGGTTTGAATCTCAAATCTTAATGTTCATTCGATTTTTAACCTACGTGACGCGAACTGAGGAGGAAAGGTTGCATAATTCTGCGAGTGAATGGATAGGCGTGTTTTGCGGAAGTAGCATCAACTGCTTAAAAAAGACAAGGTGATGTTGTGGATGGAAGGCAGAGCAATCGACTACAACTATCGGTTAACCGAACAACCCCAAACACCGAAGACAAAGGAAAATTAGATCACTGTGAGTTTAAACTGTATCCAAGAATCCCAACTCACGTAACCGATGGATCCAACGTTGTCGCCTTACACTTCCCGCTGGATTTTCGACCCAATGTGGATCGTAAAGTGAGGTACCCGGTCGATTAAAGTGTTCCGGACTTTTCGCATTGCTTCGCGCGCGATTGCGTGTGGCGGTATCTTCTTCAGGGGTCTTTGGGTTGTTGTAGTAAACTATTGTGCACATCCGACGGTCTTCACTACCGCCCCAACTGGCGTGCCAGCAGCGCATGTCAAAAGCAACCACATCCCCCGGTTCCGATTTGCAAACGTAACCCGGCACGTCACAAATCTCCAGCCCCAGTTCATTCAAATTCTCACGTAGATCATCGTGTAGCGACCTCTTATGAGAACCTGGGATCAGTCGCAACGCCCCGCTTTCCGCATCAACGGGTTCGAGATAATATGCGAATTTCACGCCGTAGCAGTCTTGGGTCGGATCGGCATTATGGTCGGGATGCCAACCTGTATTACCGACGTAACGATTTGCGTCCGAAACGACGAAAAATACATCATCACCGTAAAGTTGTTCTGCCACTTTGGAGAACCGTGGGTCTTCCGGCAAGTTCGCGAAAAATGGTGTTTCGGGACCCATCATCGGCAGCCAATGTCTGCGCGTGCCATCAAATGGCGCGTGATGATACGCCGCCGCCATTGCCGCTTCAAACTCCTTGTGTATTGTGTTCAGCTCGTCTGTGTCGAGCAATTGCCGAAAAATGAGGAATCCCAAGGTGTGAAAATGCTTGATTTGCTGTTCTGTGAGCATGATGTGCCTCCGCGTTTCAACGCGCTAACTTCTGCTGTAGTTTTGGGCTGTCTATAACATCACGGTTAACAACATACAAAGGGATTTGTCCAGAAGCCACGTTGATGATACTCCCGCACGCACTCTTGGCGTTGCCATCAAAACACTCATCCGTCCAGCAGATACTGTGTGGTGTGACGATGACGTTGTCAAGGCTTAAGAGCGGGTCATCATCGCTAATCGGTTCCTGCTCAAAAACATCAAGTCCCGCCCCTTGAATCCGTCGATGCTGAAGGGCTTCTGTGAGTGCTTTTTGGTCGACGATTGGACCGCGAGCGGTGTTAATCAGGTAAGCCGTCGGCTTCATCAGTCCTATACGTCTCTCATCGACGAGTCCACGCGTTTCTTCGTTCAGTGGGCAGCAGACACACACAAAATCAGCGGTTCGCATCAAGGTGTCCAAGTCAACGAGTTCTACGCCAACTTCCTCTGCCTCAGCAGGTGTGACGTACGGATCAGACGTGATATGGCGCATCCCGAAAGGTTTCGCCAGTTTGAACGCCTCTTTTCCAATGTTACCCATACCGACAAGTCCAAGTGTTCTGCCAACTAACCCCATCCCCCTATAGTTTTGGGTATTTCTCCATCCACCAGAACGGGTAAGATTATCTTTTATTAACAACTGATGACTCAACGATAAGACGAAAGTCAAGATGGAGGTGGCAACCGGGCGGCGAACACCATCGGGTGCGATTGTCAGCAGCACACCATTTTCAGTACAGGCTTCCACGTCCACCTTATCATAGCCGACACCGAAACGAGCGATGACCGCCAATCTATCAGCCCCAGCGAACGTCTCTGCTGTGATGCCTGCGCCTAATACTAAAAGCGCGTCATAATCCTGCACCTGTGTCGCTTGTAACACGGGTGTATTCTCTGCGATATATTCCCATTGTAGACCCGCACCATCAAAAAGCGGACCAGCGATGTCGTCTAAATCGCAGGTGCCATCGGGTCCCAAAAAGTCACGCGTAACACCTACGCGAAATACGGGTTTGTTCATCGTTATTCCTATCTATAGTAAAGTTTAGAATTAAGAAGGCACTCCCAAACAATTCTTAATGCTCTCATCGTCCTTGAAAGTGCCACAGGCTGACAGCCTATGCTACAAAAAAAGTGCCACAAACTAATTGAAGATTAAAAAATTA
>VXXH01000868.1 GCA_009835515.1 Candidatus Poribacteria bacterium | reverse complement strand
GTTTGAGAGTGTCCAATTAATTATAGGTTTTACTATAAACTTAATTTTCCGCTTAGGTGACGTGGTAAACTCCGATTTCACCAGAGTGGATAGAACAAAAAGGAATAGAACAACCATGAAAAAATTTTGGATGAACAGCCTCCCACTTCTGGCAGTACTCTTTGTTCTCACGATCGGTTTCACCATGTTCAACAACTTGGATGCGTCTCCATCCGACAGGAACGATCCATGTCCGGATTTGCGGGAAATCTGTCGTCAAGAAGCGAATTATGCTACTGCCACATGCGAAAAGTATGGCAGCGACTCCAACTGGTGCAGAGACGCGAGAAAAGATGCAAACAAGGCTTGTAACGCCGCTATAAATGGCTGTTAGCCTTTTTGCATTTAACCTACATTCAGTGTTGCTCTGGCCAGGAGCAACACTGGATACATAGGAGTTTAGACAATGAAGATAAGACCCTTTTATAGTATTAGCATTCTCGCCATCGTTCTCGGACTCTGTGCGATCGGATGGCTGGTGTTTCAACCGAAACAGATGGAACCAGTTGTCACATACAGATCCGTCACACCTGAATCACGCACTGCGGATACTCCACAGTCTGCCGAGGAGAGATATGAAGCAAACCTAAAAGAGAGGGCAGCGCGTGATATAGAATACATGCTTGCGAGCGGGACTGATGATCCCGATATGCAGCAACCGCTCAAAAAAGCCATGCAATCGCCCGAATATCTGGCATATAAGCGAAAACAGGATGCAATCTTTCCTGGGTTTAACCTTGTGCTTTGGTGGGACTTCCTTGAATCGCAAGGTATTAAATCTTCCGCTCGGGAACTACAGGAAAAAAACTTCCGCGAATATTTTCCTACCGGCGATTATGCCGATTATGAACCGATTATGCGAAAAAAACTCGCCGAACTCTTCTTGGAGTTGGACATCCTCGTAGATAGCACGGATAAGCAAACCGTACGCGAGTATACCCTTGCTGTTCTAAATGAGTTTAGAAGTGATTGGAGTCATAAGATTTGGATGCGTGGATACTTCAATGGATATGACGGTGATGTCGCTTGGGCGGACAATATCCGGCTGAACGCTGCCAGCATCGTCACGGAACTAACGCCAGCAGATATTGACACATCACCATTACTGACCGAATCTGTCTCCACGCAAAACACAACACACATTGTGGAAGCAGTTAGTGATACCGCAACATTCCCTAACACAGACACTGAAGCGTCACCGACACTTAAGGACTTAGCGCAGGGGCCACAAACCATCCAGCGAACTGAGCCAGAACCTATAAAACAACACATCCCGGATATCACCGGATTCCCAATCGAGACTCAGTTTCAAGATACATTACGTGATCACTTCTCACTCGAACGTTTAAACCGTGCGCTGGAGACATTGAACCGATATGGCTCCAAAGATGGACTTCATCGGCTTAAAGCATCTGATCCCGAAGTCGCTGCACGCCTTGAACGCTTCATTCAACCCGACAAGGAGCGTGATTAATCATGAAAGATACGCATATCTTCTACGGGGTCTGCATTATCGCTGCCCTTGCAATCGCTGCGGTCGGCATCGGATACGCTACAGATATACTCCCACTGCATAAGCAGAACACCATCACCGCAGCAACAGCCGACACAACAAATACCCTGCAACCGGACACAGCACCGACGCGGGCATCCGAAAGTATAGCGGCATCGAAAGAGAAAGACTGTGGATGCTGCGCGGAACGCAGGGCGAAGTATAAAGAGATGATCGAAAAACGTCGTGAACGCCGCAAGGCTGCGGCTGCAGCACAGCAAATGGCATCTGAATAACGAAAACGCTAAACTTTTCAAAAGAGAACCCTATGGAGATACGAACACTCGGTACTGTTACCCTCCTTATCATCGTTCTGTTTGGTTCTTTTTTAATCCGCATCCAAAGTTCAACGAATATCCCCGCTGGACAACTAACGGACCCCGACGGCTATTTTTATTATTGGCAGGCACAACTCATCTCAGAAAACGGGCAGCTTCCAGCACGTGATATGCGGCGCTGGTTACCCCTCGGTAGGGACTTAGGACAGACCCTAAACCTCTATCCATACATCCTTGCCTATACCCACAAAGTGCTCTCGCGAGTGTTTTCTAAGATCTCGCTTTATCACGTCGTCTTCTATATGCCCGTTCTCTGTTTTTGTATCGGACTCGGTGTGCTCTATCTTTTTCTCGCGCATACTTTCGACCTACGCGCTGCCGGTATCGTGGGAATATTTTTAGTAACCCTCCCTGCTTGTATTGAACGCAGCTGCGCCGGTGTTGGCGATAGAGACAGTTGGTGCCTTATGCTCGGTCTACTTGCTGTTATAACCTATCTCACATCCTTGAGGGTAGAACGTCGCGCTTCACGTATGCGATGGACACTCGCAAACGGCTTCATTCTATTTCTCGGGGGTATCAGTTGGGAAGGCTTCGGCGTTTTCCTGAGTATTATCCTCTGTGTTGAGATATGGCGATTTATCACATCAGAAACAGAGACAGAGACAGATCTACGGTATTATCTAATATGGGTCTGTACCTTCGTTCCGACGCTTTATATCGCGTCTCCTGCTTATCGCAGCGGATACGGTTTCGCAAAACATCTCTTCGCATTTATGCTGATACCGCCACTTGCGCTTTTAGGTATTCGTGTGCTCCGATACATCCTGATAACAAAGACCCCTTGGACAGAGAAACTCAAACCTCACAGTCGGAGCGTTGCGCTCGGTCTAACACTCGCCAGCATTGCACTCGCGCTCGGATATGTGTTGATACAACGCGGCACTTTTGGCAGCACCACCGTCCCGATGAGTCAAAATGAATTGATGCAAACGGTAGCAGAACTTAAGAACCCGTTTCTTGAATATTGGATGTTCCGCTACGGCAGCATTTTTGTTTTGGGGTACTGCGGTATCGTCATGGCAGTCATCCGTTTTTGGAAAATACGCGGCGTGCTATTGGCTGTACCACTAACACTGTTCACAATCACCACCTTTTATCGCAGTCGGCTCGACAGTTTATGGGGCGCGGCTACAGGTAATCTGCTTTTTAGTGCCGCAGTTGTTGCCTGCATCATCGGATTCGTTGTGCTTGCATGGCGACGGCAGCGTACACCTGAAAACGAATGTGCTTATATTGCTTTCGTGCTGTGGTTTCTTTTCTGGTCCGCACTCAGCCGTGATGCGAAACGTTACGACTTTTTTATAGGGATGTCTGTCGTTTTTTTCGCCTCAGACCTCATCAGCTTCCTTGCTGATTTCTACGGCAATCAGCTCAAAAAACGCGTCCCACAACGCCTCCTAAAGACCGCCATTACCACTATTATGCTTGGCATCATACTTTTCTGGACGCCTGTCGGTGGACACGCAACTCGCACGCTGCTCGCTGCGACCTATTTCCGACAGGCGATCCCCGGAGATAGCCCAGAAGCACACACCTTTAATTGGATAAAAAGCAATCTTCCAGACACCGCTGCCGTCGCTGCAAATTGGAGCTTCGGTAGTCTACTCAATGTCTTGTCCAATGTCAAAACCATCGTTGACCAAGATCATTACATACAATACTGGATACACCTCTATAATCAGCATGTCTACTTTGCTGAATCCGAACGCGAGGCTTTAGAGTTCTTGAAAACACACAACGCCACGCACGTCATGCTAACGACAGAAAGAGAACCCTCTGATACATTTCTGCACGGACAGTTAAGCAATGCCTTTGTCCCGGTCTATCCGACAGAAAACTTTACAGAAGCAGAGGTTAAGGTGTGGGAAATTCACTACACTCCTGACATCCAGGCACATCCCAAATATCTTGCCACAACGCCAGAAAAATGAACGCACATGATAAACGAGAGTCGATACAATTTCCGGAGGTCTGCCTGAAGAATTCACAAAAACATCTGCCAAAACCCGAAATTTTCAGATTTTTTTGTTGAATTTTGCATTTTATGCAACCTTCCGTCTTGACATACGCGTTATAGTAA
>VXXH01000814.1:456-4031 GCA_009835515.1 Candidatus Poribacteria bacterium | reverse complement strand
GTCGATATTTTAGCCATTAAACCCCCTAAATCCCCCTTATCAGGGGGACTTTGATCGGAAATGCGTCTGCCTTAAGTATTTATCAAACTCACGTTATTTCAGATAAATCTCACCATCTAAATCAGAGAGGGTGTGATTAACACCAATAATCCCACTTGCGACACCAGTGGCTTGCATGGGGAGTTGTATATCCTGTTCCTTTCCGCTGCGATTGTAGACCGCCCAACCGTTGGTGAACTCACGCATAAATAAGCCCTCAACCCCATGTCCCTGACTATTATGATAAAGTTGTGCCTTCTTGCCCACAGGGCGACCCAACGGGGCATCATAGAAGGGATACCAATAGTGTTGGTGGTTGTGAAGATGCGATTTACCGTCTATATGCTCCCGCTCATGTCCTGGCCAGAGCTCGTATGCATGTTCATGGGTGATGCCCGTCACCCCTATATTGTAGCAAACGTAACCATCGGAATGTGTGAGGCTCAGGGTTGTAATGACACGCATCCTTTGCTGGTTACGCGGGGAATCTGCTGGCTCAAGCGATATGCCACGCCCTTCAAGCGCATTTATTTTCGGTTCACGAAAATTCTGCTCCGACCATAATAACGTGCTTTCAATTTCACGGAGTCCAGCATGCGTGTAACCTGTGTCCTGTTCGTCCAGAATCGCTTCCATGAACATCCCATTAACGTAGGGCGCAGAAAGGGGTGCTTGACGCTGGTTCGTTTTGACAATAATCAGAAAATCGCCACCAACAATCTCACGAATACGGCGCACCATAGAGACCCTTGCCGCCCCCTCGGCTTCAACACTTCGATAATAAACACCTTGGTCATTATTAAGTGTAGCCTGCCCTTCCTCCCACCGACCCAAGAAGATACCGTCGTAGAGACCAGATTTTGCTACAGCAACGGCTTTCTGAACGAGAATATCCTGCACGACAGGGTGTGTAAAGTCTATCAGGAAGTCTGAAGCACCAGCGTAAACTCGAACGCGATTGCCGTTCTCATCTCTTATCCAATGCGGCCAATCTTCAGGATAATCCGCAAGTTCAGCATCGGTGTAGTCAAGACTCACAAGTCTTATAAAGTTAGGATTTTGTGAAAGCAGATACTCTCTTTTCCAGTGAGCGTCGTCTATTCTGCCAAAGAGTCGAAGTCCTTCAGGTGTCCGATGCCATTGCAGGTGAAACCCCGGTCCACTCCAAAACAGATCGTGATGTATGACTGCTTCATCATCAGATAAGTTTGGTAAGTTGAGAATATTGTTCCCCGACCACGCTGCAAAGATTGAGGGGTAATCCCTATCTTTGATACGCGGTGCTACTGCAACCCTCGGTATATAATCGCCGATCCGAAAATTGCCTTTAATCTTTACAACCTCTAAGTGCCGCAACCCATCAAGGGGTGAAAAATCCTTAATATCGTTGTTCTGTATTGACAACTTTTTCAGGTTGACTAACCCAGTGAGTGGTGAAATATCTTCTATTCCGTTCCGCCAAATGTGCAAAGTCTCTAAACGCGTGAGTGTTGCAAGCGGGCGGAGGTCTGAAATCTGGTTGCCTCCTAAATCAAGAAAGCCGAGTTTCGTTAGACCGGACAAAGGCGATATATCGTGAATCTTGTTCTCTATCAGCACAAGTGCCTGCAAATCAGTCGCATGCTCTACACCTGTCAGATCGGCAATCTCTTTGCCTCGCACATCGAGGCTTGTCAAGCGTTGTTGGAGATATGCTTGGGTCAAAGGGACATCTGACGGAATATCAAGTTTTTCGCGAATCGCCTGTCGCAGCGCGGGGTCCGGCATCCAGTGTGCCTCCGAAACGCTGAGTGAATCCTCCGCGGTACTCGGCGTTGAATCCCGGTCAGCAGCTTGTAAGCCAGCACCGCGAGTTTCACTGGCGACGGTACGCCCGACCTGATTTCGTACAGCCGGTTTTATGACGGTACCAAGCACAATGGGTGCCTCAATAATTTCGACTGTCGGTTCAGACGCTGCCTCGAAACTATAGGGTCTCTGAAAACGGATGAGGTGTTGATTGCTCACACCGAGCAATAAGGCAACCAAAACCACGGCGGTGCCGACGGCTGCCCATGGGAGCAACGGTTTTCCAGCTGCGGTCGGTGTCGGGTTAATGTCAGCGATTCGCCGCATAATGTTCGGTCTTACATTCGCTGATAACTGTACACCGCCGAGAAACTCTTGGACAAAGAGATCTTCTTGCTGTTTTAAACGTTTGCGCGCCCGATGCAGACGACTACTTATCGTCTTGACAGAGACCCCTAAGAACTTGCTAATCTCCTTCATTGTCATTTCGCCGAGATAGTAAAGGGTTACGACCGTGCGTTCGCTCTCTGGCAGCTTTTCAAGAAGTTTTTTGACAATTTCATGGCGATGTTCAGTCGCTTCTGACTCACGGTGTTCCGCCACATAATGCGCATAGGTTACGTCGTCTATTTCTTTCACAGACATCTCCTCCAGCGATCGCATCGCAGGTCTCTTCTTTCGGAGCCAATCGGTGCATAGATTATTTGTAATGACATATAGCCAACCCACAAATTGATGCGGATTTTTGAGTGTCGCAAGTTTTTCGTACGCTTGGAGAAAGGCATCTTGCGTAATATCTTCAGCATCGTGAAAATCACCAACCTTCCGCCACGCGAGGGCGTGAACGCCTTTTTCATACTTTTCAACCAAAGTATTAAACGCTGCGTCGTCACCCGATAAAACCCTACGAATCAATTGAACATCGTCTGCTCTTTCCAAAATTCCTCTCCTAACGAACAAATTGGGCGTGTTCATATTTGATAAAAAACTGAATCAAATCTTGAAGCTTGTAAAATCAAGAAATGCGATACAGTTATACCCTCCATTATTAAAGACGAAGTTACGCGCCAAAAAACTGCATAAAAAGCAAAAAATGTAAATTTATGAGGAATACAGGCAAGTTTTCTGCTTGCAAAAAGGAGAAAAGGCGAGGCACGATGACCTCGCCTAACAAAAATGCGGGTGTTGTTTGAACTTTGTCAGTTCCGAAGAGGTGTCTTCTATGATTTCTGGTTTCCTACTCAAACGCATCCGCGACGATGGCGAGATCAAGGATATTCACCACGCCATCACCATTCAGATCCGGTGCTGCTTGCTCAAAAAGCATTTGCTACCGCAACCAGATCAAGGATATTAATAACCCTATCACCATTGACATCTGCCCGTTGGTTATTCTCTGTTATGGGTTCGCCAAAGTATTTGGTAACAACTATTAGATCAAGGATATTAATTTTTCCATCCATATTTACATCCTCTTTGGGACCAGCAAAAATATCCGCTTCGGGCATTGGTAATTCTTCTACAATTTCAATTTCAAGGTTTGGAACGACCGATGGCAATTCTATACCGTCACTATCGCCAAGCGTACAATCGCCGGGCCTGAAAGTCACTTTACCAACCTTTTTTGCTTTGAATTTGATAGACAACAATGGACCACTTCCATTCAACCCTGTGCCATCTAATCGCAATACATTGAAGCCCGTTATCAAACCATTTTCGTTATCAATGCTACCTTCTGAAAAGAAAGT
>VXXH01000814.1:0-446 GCA_009835515.1 Candidatus Poribacteria bacterium | reverse complement strand
GGTTCGGATCAAAAGAAACTCCACACTGCCATCCTGTCAAGTTCTGAACAAACAGGGCATCTATGTTAAAAGTAAATGTGCTATCAAGTGCTACAAGTGTAGAATCTGCGGAAAAAGTGAATCCATTCGGCTCTATTTTCGTGTTTTTACTGAGTTCATAGAGGGGTGTCCAATCACGGATCGGGTTGCCTGTTAGGTCTAACCATTTCAAATTCGTTAATCCTGCTAACGGAGATATGTCTATGATATTGTTGTTACTCAAATTCAGACGTTCCAAGTTTGTTAGATCCTGTAAAATAGACACATCCGACACATTATTACCAAACACGTATAATTCTTTCAATTTCGGTGCGTTCTTTAAAGACGGAATTTCTGTTATTTCGTTACCACATAGTCTTATGGTTTCAATATTGGGAATATTTACCAACGTAGACATATCTCTTAAT
>VXXH01000866.1 GCA_009835515.1 Candidatus Poribacteria bacterium | reverse complement strand
GTTCCATGATAAGACGTTCTTCGGTAGAGAGCGAGAGCGGCTGAATTGAAGATGCGGGTACATCTCGATTTCGCAAATAGTTTCCAACTGCTTCCGACTCGTTTTTGTCTTTAAGGGCGACTTTAAAAATAACCCTGTTCTCACTTGTCGGCAAAATATTATAAACATCATCAGGGCCGGGTGTATCCTCCGAGATATGGGGAACGCTACTCTGCTTCCAGTTGTATTTCAGCGTCGGCACCGTGGTTGATTCCTTCGCCCCTTCCATGCTATCAATGAGTGCGACACCGATGCTATTTGGATTGTTGTGTGAATAAGCCGCTTCTCCACTGAAGTCGAGCGAAAGTGGGAGGTTTCTCAGGTTAATAAACGGTAGTAGATTGAAAACCCCGGCGATATTGAATGCTCTTCCGAAACTTGTGTTTATGTTAAATGCTTGCAAACGGTTTGGAACGCCGTTTACATCTGGTATTTCTGCCGGTTTTTGCCCCGTATTCAGAATATAGCCTGTTGAAAGCATAAACCCTTTTTGGAAGACGGGGTTAAAATAATTCATGCCACCGCCGTAGCCGCCGTAATAGCTTGCACCTCTCCGCGACCTACCACCCAGACTGCCGAAACTCCCATAACCACCACCGAAACCGCTACCGAAACCGCTACCGAAACCACCACCAAAGCCGCTCCTGCCTAAACCGCCAAGACCGCCTCTCCGGCCCGCCAATGACTCGCCGAATGCATCCGTTGTTCCATCACCGAGCCGACTTGAATCCATTGATTGGAGACCACCGAGGCGATCGAATCTGTCTTCGAGACTCTGTTCTCTTTCCGATTTCGGTTTCGGTTTGTGTGTGTACTCTAACCAAATACCCGCTACTGCTTGTTGTGACGAACCCCCAAAAGGGGTCTTTTCAAATTCCACAACGATTTCATCAAATTCATCGAGTTGTCTGAAGAATCGGATGGTACCGACTTCATAGAGCATCATATAGTCCGTGTCCCGCGTCAGAAGTTGACCGTTTAATCGAACCGTCTCGCTGTTGGGAATCACAAACAACCCTACATTGTATGTTTCTGATTGGTATGTATAATCCGCTATAAGCGTGTAGATTTGGGCATCTGTCCGTACACCTTCGAGGTAAATGGCAGTGTTGTTAAGCGCGTCTCGGTAGGCGTAATATGGGTGGTTCGGGTCTATTATTTCAAAAGGGTTTGTCCATGGGAAACGCAGTAAACCTCTGTCGTAGTCTATGAATTGGGCATCAACGTTGCCGTCCCCATTTTGATCTAAACCGAAGATTTCAATATAAGGGACGAGCCCCTGATTCGTCTGGAAAGTTTCGCTCTGTCCTTGTCGACGGATCGTCAGTTGGAAGTCGCGTGGATTGATATTTCGGCTGCCGAGTTGGTAAACATGCGTCGCCTCCGTGCCACGAAACCCTTTTTCCTTCAGCACGATGTAGCCGGTTTCTTCTCCCTCTTCGTCAATCGTACCATCACCATTTTCATCAACAAAGACGCTGCCCGGTTTACCAATCGTACCGCCGCCGCTGCCGGTGTACTCATAAGCAACGACGATAGTATAGTTTGCAGAGATCGGGGAGAGAAATTCTATCTCACCGGTATCGTAGTCGATATTATAGTCTTGTCCAGCGAATTGTGGGTTAAAATAACCTTGACTCGTTCGTTTACCGCCCTGATTGTTGCCAACAACGCCGTCGTCGATGTAAATTTCTTCACTTCCGTGTTTGATGGGTAGGTAGCCTTCGTGTAGTAAATCGTCTTCGCCTTTGTGGATGTAGTAGTACCGGTTTTTGACGTAGTTGGTGTCTGGGATCTGGATCCCCGGCGGTCCGTAGCCGTATCCGCCACCAGCACGCCGAGATTGTCCCCGGAAAGTACGTACCTCGCGTATCCCTTTGCTGCGAGAACCGAAAGCGGTCAGGCGCGTATTTTTCCATTCAAAAACACCTTCAAGCCCAAACAGGTTTCGGTTGATGTTCAAAAAACGGGTGTTCGGCAAATTGAGCGTGATGTCACCGAACGAGATCGTTTTTATAATGTCTTCCGGTTTACCTTCATACCATATTTTAATTTTTTGTTCCTTTGTACCGCCAAGACCGTATCCACCACCATAGCCGCCACCGTATCCACCACCATAGCCACCGCCCCCAAAGCCACTCCCACCAGCACTATAATCCACGGCGATATGTGTGCGTTGCCCGACGCGACCGTGTAGCCCAAATTGTTGTATCTGACGCAGATTAAAGCCTGTTGCGCGCGGGATACCACGGCTGCCGTATCCGCCGCCGCCAAAGCTGCTGCCATAGCCGCTGCCGTAACTACTTCCGTAGCTGCTGTATCCGCCACCGCCATAGCCAGAACCGTATCCGCCGCCGCCAAAGCTGCTGCCATAGCCAAAGTCTTCGTAACCGTAAGACGAAGTAAGTCCCAAGTCAAGCCCTGATGAATAGCTGCCGTAACCGCCGCCGTAACCGTATCCACCGTATCGGTTCAGATCGCCTTCACCGAAATAGTGCGTCTTGTTTGCCTCTACAGTTACAGATTGTAAGCCAGTTATTCGGAGATTGGAATCCATCGGCAGGGCGATCCCTTTTTCGTCGCGTTTCGGTTTCGGTTTCCAATCATAGAGTTTACTGAGGTCTGTCAATTCGGGGGGATTCCGCCATCTGCGGAGACTGTCCAGATAGGGTTGGATGCGTCTGCCCTCTTCGTCTTCCTTGGGTTGTGCCTTTTCATCTTGCCAGATGAAATGCTTTGGAACACGATCAGTATCGAAAGGATTACGGTTAAACAACCCAAACTCACTGCCGTTTCTTTCTTCCGCTGGTGTTTCAGGTTCGTCGGGATCAGGAACAGTAACGCTACTACTGGGTGTTGTGGTTTCTGCTTGTGTTTCGTCGTTTTCTTCAGCAATACGACTTATAGCAACATCAGACGTTACAGAAAGGACAATAATAAGGAGAAGCCCAATTTTAAAAAGCAGCCCCACGCATCTTAAAAAGTGGTGAACTGCAAGTTTTGATAATGGATTTTTCTGCACGTGTATTCTCGTTTGTAGCATAGGAGACCGTTAGTTTCCTGTGCTGAATTCCGTTATTTTTCGGCAATTTTTGTGGCGGGTAAACGCGTCCAAAGAATCCCTTGACCTTGAAAACGCAACCGAAATGTGATATGAATTGTCCAATTTACTCAAAAATGTCCCGATTAACTCGCGTTTCGTCGGCGCGGTGTATCAACCGCGATTCGGAATCTTGACTTGAAACGAGAGATCGGGACATTATGTTTACATAAATTTTGCAACGCCACTATCTTACTTGCCACTCTCTTTAAGATACCCCCATGTTACTGCTAACTTCTCTGCAGCTTCCACCGCTTGAAATTGCTTTCCAAGACCTTCCATCACCTCAGCGATCTCGTCTTCGTCTAAAGCTACATTGTAGACAGCAACTTCATCAATAACGCCTCTCAACGGTCCGTTCTTCCCATCAGGGCCCTGTGCGCCGATTATAAATGGCGCATTGTTCGTTGCCGGTTTGCCCGCGGCACCCCGCGGATTAAATTGTTCGCCATCAACGTGAGGGATCAGATTCTTCTCATCATACACACCTGCAACGAAATGCCACTTACCATCGGTGACCTCTTTACTGCCGACTTGTAGGTCTTGTGCGCCGCCGGGGAGCGTGAACCCAAAAGTCATCACGCCGGGACGAATCCACATCGTATAGTTTCGATCGGGCCACGCCTCTTTGCCAAGGATGACTTGATATGGATCAACAATCTTCGGGACTTTTATCCATGCGGTCATTGTCCACTGTCTGAGGTTCATGACATCTGCATGCGGCACGAGGACATGACCACCATCAAATTCGAGAGCGTTCTCAAATTTCCCATCAGTCCATGCCACTTCGCCAACGATTTCGCCATGATGTCCGTTACCTGATACATCTTTAACGATGTTGCCAGCACCTTCATCAAACAGCCAAACTCCTATCGCTGCAGCGTTGGCGCTAACAA
>VXXH01000422.1 GCA_009835515.1 Candidatus Poribacteria bacterium | reverse complement strand
ATCGGCGCGCTCCCTACAGACCAGATAAGATGCAGACATATCGCTTTCATGGACATTACACTGAAGTCCAAATACAGATCCGGTTTAGTAGATCAGGAGATAAGTCAAACAATTCTGCCCAAACTTCTTGAGGCAGGAGCAAAAGAGTTAACTCTTATTCTGCTCAAGGTAATGTTTGATTCCAAGGTTGTTGAAGAGAGATGTGACGCTAAAATCACCGAGGCAGCAAAAGAATCTACTCTTGATTTGCTCAGAGCAATGTTTGGGGCCGAGTCCGTGAATCATGAGATAATTACTGATGTAGAAACGTATGAACCGAAGAGCGTTAATCGCGAGATTACCTACATGCAGGAAAATTCACTTAGGGATGCACTCAAAGAGCACGGAGAATCGATAGCACAATTATGTGGGATACATGCAGCAAACGTCGCCCTAGAGCAAATCCGAATCGTGATTGCAGGAGGCGTAACTTCGTTTGATCGTATACAGTTAGTCCGAACTGAGCCATCTGATGCTCATCGCGAAAGCTATGCTGAATTATTGGTAGGGTTTGTGAGTCGTGTATTGCAGTTTGCTCAACCTACTATTATTGCTCAAATATTAGAAGATTTGCTACAAGTGCCACAGACTATCATCAGAAGAATTGCACTCACTGCTGTTACGCATCATTACGGCGATTTGAAGCAAATGTTTTGGGAGTGGAAAGGCAATCCGCTTGAGGAAGTAAGTTTAAAGCCTGAACTTTACCAATTGATTCAAACCAACTGCACCGAGTTTAAAGAATCCGAGATTGAACAGATATTAGACTGGGTAGAATTAGCACAATATACAGCTATATTTGCTAAAGATGATGAGACTCGTAGTAAGGCTGCAGCATATAGAAAGCGAGAATGGCTCTCTGCTCTTTTGGAAACTGGTAATGAAAACGTTATTGCTGCCTATGAAAAATATCAGAAGATTAATCCAGCAAAAATTGAAAATCCGGGATCTCTTTCCAATATTGAAATTTGGGCGGGAAGTACCAGTCCATTGACAGTTGAAAAAATGTCTGCTATGTCAAATGTACAAATTGCTAAGTATTTGGCTAATTTTAAAGAACCGGAAATTGTAATTAGAAAGTCAGATCCAACTGAAGAAGGCTTAGCAAAAACACTTAATGAATGTGTAACGGCGACACCACAACGATTTACGGATAATTTACAACCCTTCCAAGATGTTAGGAATTTTTACCAAAACTGGCTGTTACACGGATTCCTAGCAGCGTGGCGCAATAAAAAAGAATTTGATTGGGCAGCACTGCTGGAATACATTCATCAACTTCTTTTGTCAAAACGGTTTTGGACTGAACAACATGATGCTCATTCTAACTACAGGCAGTGGACTCTTCTTGTTATAGCAGATTTGATAACATCAGGCACAGTGGATGATAGACATGCATTTGATGCGCAACTCTTACCGCTTACTGAACAAATTCTCTTGGTTCTTGTAGAGGTAGTTAAACCAAGTCCGCCCACCCTGGAAAATCTTCCAGATGTCCCTCCGAATTCAGATAAAGGCAAGGTATTTTCGGCAATGGTGAATTACTCCCTACGGTTTGCCCGTATTAATAAGGATCCCGAACAACGGATCCGATGGTCTCATGCCATCAAAGCAGATTTCACAAAAAGGTTGGATCGAAGTGTTGAGCCTTCCTTTGAATTTTCATACACACTTGGCGTTTACTTACTAAACCTGTTACATCTTGATGAGGAGTGGGTTATGCACAATTTATCTCGTATCTTCCCTCAACAGGACGAATTGAATTGGCAAGCCGCTTTTTCAGGATATTTGTTGGACCGTCGAATCTATGAAGATATCTATTCTCTGTTTAAAACCCACGGTCACTATCGAAAAGCATTAAATACTAATTTTGCTGGTGATGAGGTGATAGAGGCACTCGTTGATCACATTTGTATCGGTTGGGTACAAGATTGGGAGACCCTAGATGATGACACAAGCCTTATTTATCAGTTAATAAAGAGTGGAGATCCGAAACTCCTTTCTGCTATAGTTCATTTTTTCTTGGAGCAAGGTGATGAGTTGAGAGAAAACAGTGAGCCTGAGAAAATGAAAGCGTATGATCAGGTAAAAGCGAAGATTAAACCTGCATGGGGCGTACTGTTTGAAGAACTGTCTAAAAACAGTGAATTGGTCGAGTATCAGGAAGTCTTGGGTCCTCTGTCGGGATGGTTGGGATTAATTGATACCGTAGATGTGGAAGTGTTGAATTGGGTGAAAGAATCAATAAGGCATATTAACAAGCCTTCAGGTTATTACATAACCATATCACGTGTTATTAAAGCGTTACTGAAGCATGTCTCAAAGACACCAGATGCGGTGGCAGAAATCTATCGGCAAATCCCTCAGCGTGTCCTGACTGATTTGCAAACGGAAGAAGATGACATTAAAAAAACCGTCCGGATTCTGTACAATCATAAATACACGGATGTTGCCGATAAGATCTGTGAGCAATTCGGAAAAGGAGGAGTTTACTTCTTAAGACCTATTTATGACGAACATCAACGTTGATAGCTTTTCTGATTTAACCCGTAAATCTCAGGCCCATATTCCCGTAGACGGGGGAAAAGACTCATGATCCGACTGCGTAAGTCCTAATTTATTTGATCTTTGCCTTGGATATGTGTTAAAATATGATTAGAAGTTTCTGAGCTCAACTTGGTTGAAAGGGAGAACCAGTTTAATGTTGGAACAAACACAAATCTTAAGGTATCCTTTACCAGGCGGACATGGCTTTGCAGCAGAGGATGCCAATAATTTGAATGACAAACTCCGAGGTAAAATAGCCGAGGTAATAGGAATTTCCAACGAGTTGAATGGTCCAGATCGCTTTGTTGATGGAGTGTTTGTTCAATCCAAGTATTTTCGGAGTGCATCTGAAACTGTTGCTGCTGCGTTTGATTCAAACTCTGGATATTATCGTTATGGGAGGCAAGATCTTGAAGTCCCTAAGGATCAATGGCAAGACTGCGTGAAATTAATGCGTAAGCGGATTGAGCAAGGCAAAGTTCCAGGCAAAAAGAATCCCGCGGATGCCGAGAAAATAGTCCGCCAAGGTTCGGTGACCTACCAACAAGCAAAGAATATTGCCCGCGCAGGAAATATTGATTCCCTTATTTTTGATACAAAAACGCAGCTTGTGACTTCGATATCTGTGTTTCCAATTTCATTTGCTGTAACCTTTGCACACAGTCACTGGCGCGGTGAAAGCATCAAAGATGCAACAATGGCTGCGCTCGGTTGTGCAGTATTGAGTGGTAGCACAATGATTCTTACAGGAGTCGTCAGTGCCCAGTTGTTACGTACAGGAATTGGTGCATTTGGAGCCACATCGGTCCGCAACGGTGTACAGGCTATATCGCGCACACCTGCTGGCAGAGAAGTCGCCCGCCGAATTGCTACGGTCTCACTGGGAAAGTCGGTTGCTGGTGGTGCTGCTGTTAACCATGTATCAAGACTACTTCGCACAAATACTATCACGGCGGCAGTCGCAGCAATTGTGACGAGCACACCTGATTTCTACCGAGCCGCTTTCAAACGCTCAATTTCATGGCAACAGTTCGCAAAAAATACCGCAATTAACACCACTGGTGTTGCAACAGGTGCTGCAGGATGGATTGGTGGTGCAGCGGTTGGGAGTGTATTTCCCGGCATCGGCACTGTGGCTGGTGGACTGATTGGAGGAATTGTGGGTTCATTAGGTGCTGGCATTGGAGGGACTACCGCAGCTAAATTTCTCGCGGATAAATTTGTTAAGGACGACTTGGAACGTTTAATTGCAATCTTGCAGAAAGAGATAGAACGGCTTGCGTCTGAATATATGCTCACAGAAGATGAATTTGAATCCATACTCACAAAGATTAATCAGAAGGTTAATTCAAGGTGGCTGCAGCGCATGTTCAAGCAGAAAGATCAGTCTATTTTCCTTCGCGTTGAGTTTGAGTATCTATTCAAAGAGATCGTTCGGAAACGCCCGCGGG
>VXXH01000620.1 GCA_009835515.1 Candidatus Poribacteria bacterium | reverse complement strand
CCCCGCGCTTACAATAATGGAATAAAGCATAGTTTTTTAATAGTTTTCAGTTTGCTTTGCAGTGAGAATACGGTTTTCTCCGAAAACCTTTCAGATATCAGTTGTCACAAGGATAATTTTCAGTTGTCAGTAGGCGAGGTTGCAAACCTCGCCAGCGAAGACATGAAGGCAACGGAATCCTTTGAAAAGGCGCGGGATAAACCGTGAAGAAATACCCAGCAAAACCCTACCGGATCTGGGATTGAGGATCGTCCCTACTCCTAAGGGGTAGTGGGTTCGGGCCAGTTTAAGTGGCGGTGTAGGAAACTGAAGGTGCCATCGGAATTAATCTGGTGTCCGCCGTCAAAGAATTCTATCTCCGTCCTATCGGCAATGCCCAATCGGACGTAAAGCCGTCGGACGACTGCGAACTCGTGCGCGACCCACTCATCGGGTGCAACGCCGTCGTCGTGTCCGCGCTCCACCATAAACGGGCGCGGCGCGATTAGACCCGCCATCTCACCGTAGTTGAATGTGTTCCCTAAATCAAACTCCGGCATCTCATATTCACCCGTGAACATGTAACTATACCGAGAATCATAGGTCGCATTTTTGACGATCCATTCGTTGAAATCAGCGGAACAGATTGAGCAGGCGTACCGATCCAGCACTGCGGGGACACGCATAGCTGTCTTACCCCCATAAGATAACCCATAAAATCCGAGTCTATCTGCATCAACCATAGGGAGTTCCGCTAACCAGTCGAGCGTCCGTTCATGTTGACGGATAATCAACGAAAAGAGCGACCATTTTATCGGGTTCGCCTTCCGTTGAATGACGCGGAAGGCATCTTGACCGATGTAAGGATTCTGTGGTGCGTAGGTGATAAATCCTCTATCTGCTAACTGTGCAGCGTAGGAATGATAGACAGATTCTATCTTCGGATCGGCGGTATCCTGTGGTGTCCCTTCTAAACCGTGTTGACAGACAACGACGGGACGTTGTTCACCGGGCTGCAGATCGTTTGGCAGGAGTAAGATACCGTAAGCGAAAACGCCTTCCCAGACATCAAGGACAACTTCATAGCCTTTCCAACGGGGTTCGTCATAAATGAGCCGAGTTCTTGGGTTGGCAGGAACATCGGGGGGTGGACACCGCCCGATAACGTCATCCCAGAAATAGGTTTTGGCATCCTTACATGTCTCCTTCCACCGTTCAAGCGAAGCGGTATCGGTCTTCTCCCAGAAGAACTGTTGCCGCCGCGATGCTGCTTCCCGTAAAAAGCGTTGTGTCAGATTTACGAGTTGCATAAACTGCCGCTTTTGCCGCGCTTCATAGTCAAAATCGTCAACTGTTGTTGAAGCAGTAGCGTGGTATCCGTCAATATATCCATTTTCAACACCCAATCCGGTGAGGAGCGCGGTTAACGTCTCTTGAGAACCCGGCAATCTATCCTCGGTAGAAACGAGGTGTAAGGCATCTTCACTACCGAGCTGCTGATAAAAGTCGCGTGCGCGGCTAAATTCTGCCTTGGCGGAGTCTACTGGTGGCGAGACGAGTTGTCCGGGTGCAGCACCGCCGCGACCCTCCCTAAGTGGCGGTGGTCCAGCGACTTCAGGGCCACGGCTCGTTTCAATCATCAACGGACGTGGTGCGATGAGACTTGCGATTTCGGCATCGCCAAATTCGTGTAGCAGTCCCCATACATTCCGGTAAATCGGTTCTCTCCATACGTCTTGTCGCGATTGGAAATATCCGCTGACAGCCGTCGCCTGAATTCGTGTATCAACCGCTGCGCTGTAGAGGGAAATCAGTCCACCTTCACCGTAACCGATAACACCAATTGGTACGTCAGAAAGAGACATCCAGTCAACTAACGATAGTACCTTCTGCACCTCATATCCGATGATATGTCTTCCGAGTTGATACGCCATGCGATAGATGAATTCGCGGTGGGGTTGATTCGTTTTCGCACCGATGGTAGGGTTAGTGGAATAGGTATCGTCACGGTTGATAAGCAGTGGGACAACGACACGGCACCCCGCCTTTGCCAAACGTCTCGCAAACTGGGCATTCGCAGGCACCTCGTCTGTTACACCGGCTATCATCTCCGGAGTCCAGTCGGCATCGGGAAGCGCGACGACCTGCGCGATCATCGGGACATTGTGCTTCGGTTCCAAGAGCAGCCCTTCACCCTCTACCTCGTCAAACACCTGCCAACGGACGCGGGATACGGTGTAGTTCTCATCTGCTGCGATCTGTGTGACATCTTTTGATGTGGCGACGTAACTCAGCACCTCAATAGGCAGCCGTTCATCAAGACACCCGATCTGTTTTCTAAACCGTTCCCGATTCGGTTCCACAGATTCAGTGTAAGCATCGTGAGAACTATAGTCGCGATGCCACAACGTCTCCCGTTTTTCAAGGGAATTCGCCACGGCGTTGGTAACATAACCGTCAAGCACCTCAACCATCTGTGCGGCGAGGTCCCCTTCCATTGTGAGCGGGTTCGTCCCGTGTAATGCTTGTGTCGTGTTGTTTGACATGCGAACTCCTTTAGAGATAGCCATCAGCCATCGGCTGTCAGCCATCAGTATTCCGTTGTTGAGAGTACCTATTTCTTGATTAGGGTCATTTATTTGAGGGTAGTTCATAAATCATTGAAGCTGCAATCATAGGAAACAATACTTTTGTTGTACCATAATCTGTTAGATTGTGATCTTTACGAAACATGGTCTGTTAGCATCCATATAGCAGCCTGCAAACTAACAGTTTGCGGTACGAAAGCATCGCGAGTGATAAATCATTTTCAAATAACGCCGTCTTGTTTTAACTTTGCCACTTCGTCTGGAGACATTTTCAATATATCGGTGAGGACTTCGGTTGTGTGTTCGCCGAGACTCGGTGCGGGTACGTCCACGTTTCCCGGTGTTTCCGACAGTTTGATCGGCACACCGGGTACTTCAACTTTACCGGTAATCTGATGCGCGACACGGGTAATCATCTCCCGCGCTTGTACCTGTGGATGGCTCACCACTTTGTCCATCGTATTGATGGGACCGCACGGCACACCGATTTGTCCCAGGGCATCGATCCAGTCATCGGTTGCTCGTTGGGACATAATGTCCGAAAGTATCGGAAACAATTCCGCATGATTTTCTGTCCGATCAGCATTTGTTCGGAACCGTTCATCTGAGATGAGATCCTGCCGATTGACATGCTCACAGAATTTTGCCCAGAGGGTATCGTTTCCGAGTGCGATGATAACGTGTCCATCCGCAGATGCGAACGCCTCAAACGGTGTAATGGCGGGGTGTCTTGCACCGAGTGGTTTCGGTGCCTCGCCTGTGGCGAAATAACGGACAACAGCGTTTTCCAAGACAGCGACGAGGCTATCTAACATCGCGACATCTACAAACTGTCCCTTTCCGGTTTGGTTGCGGTGGTGTAGTGCCGAGAGAACACCGATTGTCGTGAAGAGGGCTGCGGTGATGTCGCTGATAGAGGTGCCGACGCGTACCGGCGGTCCTTCCGGTTCACCCGTGATGCTGATGATGCCTCCCATGCCTTGGATGATCATATCGTAAGCACCCTGTTGCGCATAGGGGCCGGTTTGTCCGAAACCTGAACACGCGGCGTAGATGAGCGAAGGATGCTCAGTTTTCAGCGTGTCGTAATCCAGCCGCAATTTTTCCATCGTTCCGGGTCGGAAATTCTCCACGACAATATCAGTGTGTGCTAACAACTGCTTGAATATGGCTTGTCCACGTTCGGTTTTAAGGTTGAGCGTGATGCTCCGCTTCCCGCGATTCACACTCATGAAATAGAGGCTGAACCCGTTTTTGAAGGGACCGAAATTCCGAGATTCGTCCCCTATGCTGGGTTGTTCAATCTTGATTACCTCTGCGCCGAGGTCGCCGAGTAGCATTGTTGCGTAGGGACCGGCGAGGACGCGTGTCAAATCTAAGACCTTTATGCCGTCCAGTGGACCTGGCATTGTCGTTTCTCCTGTATAATTCAGCAGGTGGAATTATAGTGAATTTTGTAATGGTTTATAC
>VXXH01000791.1 GCA_009835515.1 Candidatus Poribacteria bacterium | reverse complement strand
CCACAATGGCACCTACCCGAAGGTGCTACAACACGCCTCGGTAAAGGCTGGTTGTATGAAATTCAGTACTCCCCTGATGGCACGCGGCTCGCCGCTGCAGGGACCCTCGGGGTTTGGATTTATGACACTGCAACTGATGAAGAAATTACCCTCTTTCCCGGACATGGATATGGCGTTTCCGCACTGGCGTATTCCCCTGATGGAAATAGAGTCGCTGGTGGAAGTGCGGATGGCTCTATTCACGTGTGGAGTTCTGAAACCGGTGAAGTCTTGCACACCCTCGCTGAACACAGAAGAAGTGTCCGTAGTCTCGTCTTCAATCCCGATGGATCTGTACTCGCAAGTGGCAGTAGAGATAATACGATCCGCCTATGGAATCCTGAGACAGGCGAACTTCTGAATACGCTTCGCGGTCATACAGAGGGCATCAGTAGCCTTGTTTTCAGTGGTGATGGTGGCACCATCATCAGCGCGAGTCGCGACGATACCATCGGTATATGGGATGTTGCTACAGGAACGCTCCAGCAAACGCTTGAGAAACATCGAGATAACGTCGCGAGTGTTGTACTCAGCCCTGATGGGGCTACCCTCGCCAGCGGCGATTTGAACGCCGTTATCCATTTATGGGATACCGCCACATGGACAGTCAAGCAGACGCTCACTCGACATACATCCCATATCTACGATATGAAGTATAGTCCTGATGGCAGTCTGCTCGCGAGTGCTGGGGAAGACGATACCGTCCGATTGTGGGACGCTGACACAGGCGATCTCCTACACACAATCACTGCACACACCGCTGATGTCTATAGTATTGCTTTCACACCGGATGGGAATACCCTCGCTACGGGTGCCTGGGATGCGTCTATTCGTTTCTGGGAACCTGTCACGGGCAGACATTTGAAAACCATCACCGGACACACCGATGCTGTCCTGAGTGTCACATTTAATGCGGATGGCAGTATCCTTGCCACTCGGAGTTGGGACAAAACCATCCGACTTTGGGACGCTGACACCGGCAAACTTCGCCATACCCTCATTGGACACCAAGATGATGTCGACGTTGTTGTCTTCGCACCTGACGGCAGAACCCTCGCAAGTGGAAGCCAAGACAATACCGTCCGTTTATGGGACGCTATTACGGGCGAACACATAAGGACACTCAGAGGACACTATTCCTATCTGATAAGTCTCGCGTTCAGTCCTGATGGCAGCATCTTGGCGAGCGGTAGTGAGGACGACAGTATCCGATTATGGAATGTTGCCACAGGTGAATACATGGGAGGATTGTGGGAGCATGAGGCAGGTGTCGAGACACTTGCGTTTAGTCCTGATGGCACCATGCTTGCCAGTGGGAGTCGGGACGATAAAATTATCTTGTGGGATCTTGAAACGCGCGATGCCATACACACCATCAGCGAACACGAAGATGATGTTTGGACTGTTGCTTTCAGTCCGGATGGCAAAAATCTGGCAAGTGGTGGGCGCGACACGGTCTCCTTATGGGATGTTGCTACAGCAGAACTTCTACAGACATTTCGGAGACCACTTGATCGCGAAATACCGGTAGACACACCGGAAGAACTGACGGGGGACGTGCCTACAGACCTTCCCGCAAATGCTACAAGTATTGTTTTTAGTCCTGATGCTAAAGTTCTTGTCAGTGGAAGTTACGACAGAACCATCCGTTTGTGGAACATTGCCACGGGCGAACAGCTCAGAACACTTGACGGACATACGTATTCCATCACAAGTGTCGCCGTCAGCCCTGATGGCACCACGATCGCCAGTGGAAGTTTTGATGGAACAGTCCTCTTATGGGCATTTCCTGACCTGATGGTTGCCACCGAAGTCGTAGGTGACCTGAATAGTGATGGGATAGTGAATATCCAAGATATAGTACTGATTGCAGCGAGTTTCGGGGAATCTGGTGAGAGTAACGCAGACCTGAACGGCGACGGTGAGGTCAACATCCAGGATCTCGTCATGGTTGCGAATGCGTTAGGGGACGCTGCGGGCGCGCCTCCTATCCACTCGCTGTCAGCAGTACAAGTGGAGCAGTGGTTAAGTCTCGCGAAGCGAGAAGGATTACAAAGTATCCAAACCTCAGCATCGGATCTGCTTTCATATCAACGCGGCATTCAGGTGCTGGAACAGATTTTGGAATCGCTGACACCAAAAACCACAGCACTCCTTGCCAACTATCCGAACCCGTTCAATCCTGAGACATGGATACCGTATCAGTTAGCAACTCCTGCAGAAGTGTCATTGACGATCTATGCAGCCAACGGCGCAGTCGTCCGCACCTTGACGTTAGGACATCAACCCGCGGGTACATATCAAAGCCGCAGCCGCGCCGCATACTGGGACGGCAGAAACGATCTCGGTGAATCTGTTGCCAGTGGCATCTATTTCTACACATTGTCCACGGAGTCCACACGCGACTCCGTTACCGCAGGCGATTTTACCGCCACTCGCAAGATGCTGATTCGGAAATAATCTTTTCGTATACCGGGTGTTGTCTAGGTGCTTTCGTCACATAAGCACAGAGGCAACACCCACCTTAAAAAAACAAGAACCAACGCATGAAAACAACTCTGTATTTCGTAATATCGCTACTTACTCTTATAACACTCGCGTTTCTGCCGAATAGTTTCGCACAAGAGGCATCTCCCGAGTATGTCGTGCGGCAGATCTACTTTCACCCCAGCGACCGTCAACCCTCACGAGATATGGACGCAAGGTTAGATGTGTTGGTAGCGGAGGTTCAACAGTTTTACGCCGACGAGATGGAACGCCACGGATTCGGCAGAAAAACTTTTAGGCTTGAAACCGATGCCCTTGGAAAGCGCGTGAGACACTATGTTAAAGGGAAGTTTCCCACTATAGACTATCGCACGGATAAAATTAACAAAGCCCATCAAGAAATTAATGAACATTTTGACCTGTCCGAGCGTTTCCTTTATCTTATTTTCATTGATGGAGACGATAATATTCTGGCTTCAAGCCAGGTCGGTGGTAATGCCAGTGGTGGGACGTTTAGCGGGTTCGCAAATATTACACTTTTAGACTTTCACAAGGCACCGGAGACTCTCTACCGTAGAGCCTTTAATACCATTGCTCATGAACTTGGACACGCCTTTGGATTACTCCACGATTTCCGTGATGATCGCTACATGATGTCTTACGGACCCGAGGAGCTCACAGACCAATTGTCATACTGCGCTGCCGAATGGCTGGATGTGCATCGCTACTTTAACACGACCCATAACGCCTTTGGCGAAGTACCAACGATTGAGATGCTCCCACCCTCCTTCGTATCTACACCCAATACTGTTCGGTTCCAGTTTAAGATAACTCATTCCGACGGACTCCATCAAGCGCAGCTGCTCACGAATTCATTTTCTTGGCCAGGAAATCCAGTCTTTGACCCGACCACATTGCTTGATTGTAAATCCCTAAACGCAAACAACACTACAATTGAATTCGTCACAACCGAATTAGCACTCGCAAGTGAATATGTTGTCCTTCGTGTTATTGATGTACATGGTAACTTCACAGGTCGAAGATTTTCTCTTGATATTGATTCCTTGTTTCCAGACTCTGAACTTGTGTTAATACCCGATGCGAATTTGGCAACGGCGATCAGGAAAAACATTGACTTAGCCCCGGGAAGTCCTATCACAAAATTGGATATGTTGGGTTTAGGAAGACTATATGACTCTGGACCACACGTAATAGACAGTTTTCCCCGTGATCACCCCGAAAAGCAGATAAAGGAGCTCACAGGACTCGAACACGCAACCAATTTAGAGTTTGTAGAACTCAATGATAACCGGATTGTTGACCTCACACCGCTTGCAGAATTAACACAATTGAAAACGCTATGGATTGAAAGAAACAGAATTAGCGATGTCAGTCCCCTCGCAGGATTGGTCCAATTAAGGTCATTGGGGATCAGTGGCAATCAGATTAGCGATATCGGTCCCCTCGTAGGATTGACCCGATTAAGTGGGTTAATACTCAATTACAATCAAATTGAGG
>VXXH01000523.1 GCA_009835515.1 Candidatus Poribacteria bacterium | reverse complement strand
GCAACTGGAAGTTATGACGACACCGCCCGTCTCTGGGATGTCAATACAGGAGACTCGCTACACAGGCTCACCGGGCATACGGATGCGATCGTCAGCATAGCGTTGAGTCCAGATGGTGCCACCCTCGCCACTGCGAGTTGGGACAACACCGTCGGTCTCTGGGATGTCAACACGGGTTCACATCTCCGCACGCTCACTGGGCATGGGGATGAGGTCGACGGTGTAGCGTTTGGCCCGGATGGCAATACCATCGCAACTGGGAGCAAGGATGGCACCATACTCTTATGGGAACTCAATCCTTCCACTCTATCAGATGCCACTGAACCTCTATCAGATGCTACTGAATCTACAAGACGCAGAGAGGATGTCAACGGGGATAATATTGTTAACATCCAAGACCTTGTATGGGTCGCATCAAATCTTGGGCAATCGGGAAGCAATCCAGCGGATGTTAACCGTGATGGGGTTGTCAATATACAGGACCTTGTCCTCGTTGCGGGTGCCTTAGGTTCAAGTGATTCCGCGCCCGCTGTGAAGCCTCAAGTCCTCGAAACGTTCACCGCTGCAGATGTAGAAAAATGGCTTCAGGAAACCCGACAATTGTCCCTAACAGATCCAGTTTTTCAACGCGGTATTCTCATTTTAGAACAACTCCTTGCAACATTAACACCGAAACAGACGGCTTTATTGCCGAACTACCCGAATCCGTTTAACCCAGAAACATGGATACCATATCAGTTGGCAAAACCTACGAATGTCAAAATCTCTATCTATGCCGCAGATGGGAAGTTCGTCCGGAGGCTTGCGTTAGGCACCCAAGGAGCAGGAATCTATGAATCGCGTAGCCGTGCGGCGTATTGGGATGGCAGGAATACAGTCGGCGAACCCGTCACCAGTGGTCTCTATTTTTACACGTTTACCGCCGGGGACTTCTCAACGACGCGGCGAATGGTGATTTTGAAGTAGCGGCGTTATAGGTGTACGTGAGTGCACTCGTATCTGCAATTACTATCCACAAGTTAGAGGGAACTCAAAGTAGAACACTGAAACTGACCTTGAAACTCACAGGTTTTCTTCTTACACGAGAAAGGAAAAAAAAAATGGGACACCGACAAATCCTGACATGCCTCTTTTTCCTTACATTCATTCCGTTGAGTGCTAAAGCGTTGCCCCCGCCATCACCCGCAGGCGGAAACTATTTAGTCCTCGACGGGGTTGATGACTATGCCGTTTTGGACTTTGAAACTTTCGGTAGACCTTTACCCAACGGCACTGAAGAGTTCACCTTTGAAGCATGGATATATCCCACCACACCGCCCGACAACAAGGAAACGTTGATAATACTCCATCAACAGGCGCGTCTGCTCATCGTGAACGATGAATTTCAACCGTACCTAAATAGTCTGGCTAATGCGCTAAATATCGATCCCCCGAAGGGGGACCTAATCTTGCTAATGAGTTCCTATCTTGACGGCAAACTCGGTACGACACTCCCTTTCCCGATTCGACTTGAGTCGAACCAATGGCACCACATCGCTTATCAGTTAAATGGGGATCAGATAACAATGATCGTCAATGATTTCATAACGATAAATCAACAAGGCATACCCCTCGGACACAATCTTGATGCTCGTCTTCCAAAGGACTTTGTCCTTGGAGGGTTTGGAAAAGAAATTCGGATGCCTGTTAAGGAAGAACAGTTTTATGATGCCTTCACTGGATATATTGATGAGGTCCGCATCTCAACGATTCCTCGTTACGATGTCAACAAAAAAGGCTTTATACCAGACGACAAGTTCAAAAATGACGCAAAAACAGCTGCGTTGTGGCATTTTGATGAACCCGGTGGCACCCAACAATTTTCAGATGCATCGGGCAACGCACATCATCTGGAGGGTAAAAATGGCGCAAAAATTGGGAACGCGCTTGCTGTCGAAGCAGAAGGGAAACTCGCTATAACATGGGGACAACTTAAGCGATGAAACCTCTAAAATGATTTCTACCAGCAGCGTAAGGGGTGCCGGTGTATAGGTAATTTTAGATTTTACTATAAATTTTTTGTGAGATAAATTATCATGGCAATGCAGGTACAACTAAATCTGCTCGCGCACCATGGGAGATTGTAACAGTGGAAAACGATGCGCAACTGATTCGCAGAATTCTGTCAGGCGACGATGATGCCTTCAACACTTTAGTTCAAAGGCACCAAAGGGGTGTTCACGCCCTTGCGTGGCGGAAGGTTAGCGATTTTCATTATGCTGAAGAAATTACACAAGACACCTTTCTTCAAGCATACAAGAAACTCTCAACACTCAAAAATCCGAATCAATTTGCCGGGTGGCTCTACGTCATCGCAAATCGACTTTGTATTAATTGGCTCCAAAGACACAAACCCGCGATGCAATCGCTGGAGGACACGCCTATGGAAGAAATAGAAGAATCTTCTTACGCCCATTATACCTCGAAACAACGCGAAGCAGAAGACACCGAACACCGTTATGAAATCGTCCAAAAACTTCTGTCGAAACTGCCGGAGAGTGAACGCACGGTCATGACGCTCCACTATCTCGGTGAAATGACAGCAAAGGAGATCAGCAAATTCTTAGGGGTCTCCGTAAACACAATTACAAACCGACTCTGGCGGGCGCGAAAGCGTTTGCGGGAGGACCAAGAACTCTTGGTTCAGGAAGTTCTCGGTGGCGCGCAGTTCCCCGCCAACCTAACAGAGAACATTATGCGACAAGTCGCTGATCTGAAACCGACACCGCCTCCGGTTGCAAAGCCACTGCTCCCGTGGGGTGCTTTGGGTGTAGCGACCCTTCTGGTTACCATGCTATTAGGTGCGACCAACCAATACCTCGCCCGCTTTCAGAAACCGTACAGTTTCGAGGCAGTAGCCGAACCTACGGTTGAAATCGTTGATACTGCTATCCTTCTTGATATTGATGCAAAACCCGATCTGCGGAACCAGGTCGGACGACCAGCTTCCACCGATAAAAACATCGAGGCAGGACTGCAGGCGGCTGAAACGCCTCTTGTGTCCGATACCCAGCGGAATTCTCTCGGACCCGCTACGTTGCAGTGGACACGGAAAGCAGATATGCCAACATCTCGAACGGGTTTTGCTACATCTGTCGTGAATGGAAAAGTGTTCGTGATAGGGGGTAACATACAGCTCAAAAGGGACGAATTTGGGGATATATCGACTTCAACAGTAGAAATGTACGACCCGAAAACCGACACATGGGAACGAAAATCGGATATGCCGACAGCGCGATCTGGTGTATCCGTCTCAGTTGTGGATGGAAAAATCTACGCCATTGGCGGGTCAAAAACAAAGACAATTCAGGTGCCTCGCGGTTCCAGTTTCGAGAGTGAAGAACTCGCAACCGTAGAAATGTATGATCCGGTTACGGACACATGGACGCAGAAAGCAGATATGCCGACACCAAAGAAAACCATGACGTGTGTTGTGAACGGAAAAATTTATGCCATTGGTGGGTGGTTAACTACTAATGAAAAACCGCACTTAGGAACTGTGGAGGTATATGATCCAGGGACAAACACTTGGGCAAAAGCCCAAAGTATGAACTGTGCGCGCTGTTCCGCAGCAATTGGTGTTGTGAACGGAGAAATCTATGCTATAGGTGGGTTAGGTTCGCATCCTATTCAAGACCAGTCAGATCTGTATCTTTCCAATGTTGAAGTATTCAATCCAAAAACGAATCAATGGCAAGAAAAAACAGAGATGCCTGCTCCGAAAGCGTTGCACACAGCAAGCGTAATTGATGGAAAAATCTATGTCATAGGTGGTTACTTTAAGAAAGATAGCGAATTTAAAAAACTTTCAACGATTGAAATCTACGATCCCGCAACCGACCGTTGGACCCAAGCGTCAGTCATGCCCATTGGTAAATGGGGACATAAAACTGAGGTGATAGATGGGCAAATCTATATTTTTGGGGGCGGCCCCGTGACGAGTGTTCAAGTTTACGACCCAAGATAAGTGGAAATGGGCAAACAATTAAAAAAAGTCGGTAATTGAA
>VXXH01000163.1 GCA_009835515.1 Candidatus Poribacteria bacterium | reverse complement strand
CCTACAAGGTATCTACATATTTCTAAAATTTACGGACACCCCTTAAAAGTAAACCAAAGAAGAAGCGTTTACGGATGCCACCAATACGTCATTTTCCCAACGACAGTCCAACCAAGGAGTTTGATGCCGCCATCACGCGTGTCGTAATTCTGGTCAAAGACGAGATAGAAATCGCTACCGGGACGGTAGATGTAATTCACCAAGAAGTTGGCGGAAAGCACATCCGTATCGGTGCTCCACTGCGTGAACAACTTCGTGAAAAGTATTGTTGAGAAGGAATAGCTGACACGTCCGCCAAAGGCATTGGCATCAAATTCTGCGTCAGGTAGCGTAATTCGATTAAACTCAATAAACGGTTCTATACTCAGTTTTGCATTGGGTCTGGCAGTTGCATCTATTGAGAAACCGCGTCTCGTCCCGCTGTAAAATTCGCCGAATTCTACCTGCAGTCGTGCCCCAATCATCCGACTACTGCTGGTGCGGATAGATGCCTGAAACGATGTAAAAGTGTAGTCACCTTCTGGAATTTCTCCTTCTTGAAGCGTAAATCCCATGTCTAAGTGCTCAGTTGTATTTTTGACTTCAAACCCAATGTCATCACCCGTTTCAAACTCAAATTGCGTCTCAAAAGTTATCTCTCGGGTTTCCAGTTCGTTCGCTTGGGTCAGAACGAGATCAATCTCCGGTCCAATCTGAATCTCGCGAACACCAAATTTGTTAGGCCACGGCGTATAACTGCCACCGCCGCGAAAGCGGCGAATGTCCGTTCGTTGAACAAATCCGACACCAGGATTATAATCCTCACCGATATCTGTGTAGGAGCTGTTGAGTCGAAACAGGTTGGTTCGCCAATCACCACCGACAAAGAAGGCGTTGCTATTTCCAGAGACATCCGCTTCAAAGGTGCTTGACCATAACCCGTCAATATTAATCTCGCGGGTCGGACGATAAGAAAAGTCAAGTCCTGCTGTGCGATTATATGCGTCAGCATCTTGCTTGTTAATCATAATCCCGCCGATGGTTGATCCCTTTAATATGTCCCGATTCACACGCACCACCGCGTAATTCGTGCGAGGCTCACTAAACATGTCCTCTTCGGCAACATCCATCTCTTCATCTTCAAATTTGTTTGTGAACACGTTGAGGATCCCTATACCGTAGGGTCCGATTTTTCCTGTCATTTTGCCGCCGCCGAGAATTGGAATGGCGCGTCCTTCCGCAAGCCCAATACGACGGCTATAAAAGAGCAGGAGTGGCGGCGGTCTACGGAAACTCGGACGTGGAATCCCGACATCAAAGATACTGGCACCTTCCAAGAAAAACGGGCGCTGCTCTGGGAAAAAAAGGTCGAAGCGCGTGAGGTTCACCTGCTCCTGATCTGCTTCTACTTGGGCGAAATCGGTGTTAAAGGTCAGATCGGCGGTCAGGTTCGGGGTTACACCGTATTTAAGGTCCAAACCCGCTGCAAACACAGCCTCAGTTCCTTCCTCAGTTTCTTCGGTTGAGGATTCATAACTTGCCCCCGGTAGGATATAAGGTAGCAATTCAAGATGTCTTGACGGAGAAATATCTTCTAACCCTTCAAGCGTACCGAAGTAGGCAGTGCGGTACTTTGCCAGTCCACCATAGGTTTTGGGTGCCTCATTCCATGCCGCGATTTCCCGTTTCCGTGCAATTTCTCGCCCGAAATTGAGTCCCCAATCCATTGAGTCGCTGCTTTCAAAACGGAGTTGGCTAAACGGAATTGCAATTTCCACTGTCCAATTGTCTTCATTGATTCTACAACGGCACTCCCAAACAATATCCCAACTTGTGTTGAGGCTACCGCCGCTGTTGGATACGGCTGTGTCTTCCATCCCACCTACCGGCGTAAATCGGAAGAAAACAGCGTTGCGCCGGTCATTGTAGGTATCTAACAGCAGAAACCCGTAATCGTTGGAACGCAAACCTGAAGAATCGCGACGCATGTCGTTAGCGACAATTTTATCCATTTCTGAATCGAAAAAAACGAATCCGAAGTACAACTTTTTGTCATCGTAAAGAATACGTATCTCGGATTGTTCTGTTGCTGGATCCCCTTGGTCGGGTTGGATTTGGTATAACTGACGGATCGGTTCCACGTTTTGCCAGATAGGTTCATCAAGCACGCCATCAATTTTGATTTCCTCAGAAATGCGATGTGCTGACATACGTGGCAACTCTCGTTCTGTCTGTGCATCAACATCGATAGGAACAAATAGCATGCACATCCACAGTAGCGTCAAAATTTTCGTGCCTTGCCAACGTTGTGAAAATTGGAAGTCAATAGTGAGATGTGACATCATAGGCTAATGCCTCCTTATAAGGATTTTAGTGTGAAGACGGGGTACAAACCCACCAGCAATTTTAGTCTCTTAGATTAACGACAATAGATGCTAACTTCCATCCCGTCCCGTCTGCCGGGTCGCCGCCGACTCTCAAACCAGTGTGTCTCGGATTCAAAGTTTGAACGAACATGCTCCAAGTAATCAGCCATCTGGTCTGCTCTGCCGACGTTGTCAGCGACAATTGTCGCTGGATTGGTTAACCGAGATTCGATGGCTTGGAAACAGGCGAAATAGCCATCCTTGTTGTTGTCAAGAAACAGAAAATCGACAGGTTCTTGGATGGTTTTAAGGACTTCTGCAGCATCGCCGATGCGTGAATCGACGAGGTCTGCGACACCTGCTGTTTCAAAGTTTGCGCGTGCTCGTTGGGCGTTGGCTTCCTCTATTTCCACGGTTATCAAACGTCCTGTGCCGACGGTTTTTAGTACACGTAGGATCCATAGCCCAGAATAACCGATGGCAGTTCCGCATTCTACAATCAGAGACGGTTTTGCCTTCTCAACGCAGCAGGCGAGCAATTTCGCCTTGTCAGGTCCCAGCATCGGGACGCGTTCTTCGCGACACTGCTCTTCAACTTCTGCTAAAACTTTATCTAACATTAATGTCTCTCCATATTTTTTATTTATGGTGATCTTCAAAAACGTAGCGTTCTAAAAGCGTTTTTGGACCCTGATTCAAGGCGAAGATGCCGTAATCTTTTCCATCAGGCGAGCGGATAATAGTATGGATGTGGTCTAAACCACTCTCATTGTTAAATTCGATCCAGATGGAAGGATTAAAAACACGATAATAAATCGGATCGGTAGGTGTCGTACCACCGATCCAGACGAAATAGGTATCGTCGAGTCCGGCATCAATATCAGTCATCCAGATGTCGGCAAACTCGGTTTCAAGGTTGTAGACGTAAGTCTTGATGAGATTCCGAAGGTTTTCTTTTTGAGTATCGTTCATCTCTGATGCCTTCAAGCCAATGCCTACAAATTCGGAATAATCGTGATTCAGGAACGGATCGGTCGACCTGCCTGCCCCGACTTGGAGTCCGCGACGGCCTGTCTGAATTGCTTTCTTTTTTTGGTTCTCATCAAGACTATCAAGTAAAGCAAAGGCTTTGCCTCTTTCATTTTCAAGCACAACAGTACCGTCAATAGTTGCGGGTGCAGTTCCGATAAGGGCGGGGACGACGGAAACGGCATCACCGTGTACCAAGAAATTGAGAGCCAAGTGATGACCGTCCAATTGGAATCCCCACGAACCATCTGTCTCTGGGTTTCCAAATAGCGCGATATGGTAAGGATTTGATGCCCAGAAGCTGGAACTGATGTCGCTGAGATGTTTTTCAGCGTCTTTTGTAATGAGAGAAACTTTGGTATAACCGTTGTCGCTCAAAAATACGCTCAAAACTTCATAAAAGCGAGTCAATTGAGTTATGGACAACTCACCAAAACGGATACCGCCTCGATCTTCATCCCTACCTGGCGGTAAATTGGTCCAAGAATAGGATTCTTTATGTCCGAGCGGGAAAGAGGCATCGGCAAGGAGTTCGTTGCTCAGCGATGCTCGGAAGTTTTTCATAGCCGTCGCCAGAACGACAATTGAAGGCTTTGTAGAGATCTCAGCGACACCTTCTATTTTTTGTTTTTCAACGGTCTGGGCATTGAGAATATTGATTGTAAGTGCTACGATAC
>VXXH01000511.1 GCA_009835515.1 Candidatus Poribacteria bacterium | reverse complement strand
CTTTGGAAAGGTGCAGGTTACTCGCATCAACACCCGTAAGCCGAATGCCGTGCAAACCACCGTGAGAACGTTCCACTGCAAATGAACGATTCAAGGTAATAATCCCTGCAAAAACAAACGCTGTCCAGAGAACACTTGCGGTTAATTTGCCACGTTCTACCTTTTCAGGGAAAATCGGACCAAACGCAAAAGCAAAAATCAGAACAACTAACACACTGAAAACGAAAATCAATACCAGCGTCTCTTTTGAACGGAATTGAAGTCCAAGGTCCTTGCGAATCAACGCACCAATCTGACGGAGTGTTTTTTTAATCATGGCGGTTTTCGCTCCGTTTCGTCCTGCTTCGCAGTGAGAACCGAAACGGGTTTTCGAGGAATTTGTGCCGGTTATTTCCTCAATAGTTCAGACAGAAAGACTTGATTGCATTTTCTCTTCGTACATAAGCAATAACGCCTCTGCCGTAATTTCGTCTTTCTGTGCGATCTCTTCCAGTTCCCCGTTTATCATAAAAAAAAATCGTGTACCTACGAGATACCCCAACTCTGTATTATGTGTCGTGATCACGATACCTTTGCCGTTTTGCTTTTCCTGAGCAATACGCTCTAAAACAAACTGCTTGGCAGAAGCATCTAATCCAGAGAAAGGCTCGTCAAGTAATAGCACTGAAGGATGATGCAGGAGCGCTCTGGCAATCATAAAACGCTGTGTCATACCGCGTGAGAAGATATGCAGCGGTTCGTGGGCAAAGCGTTGCAAACCGACTTCGGTAAGCAGCACCATACAGCGGTGTTCTAACTGCTTAACGCCGTACATATTTCCAAAAAACTTGAGGTTCTCATAGGGACTGAATGTCGGGTAAGCCAGCGTCTCATGGATAACAACACCCAGCATGCTCCGCACATCTGAGTATTCCGCAATCGCGTCCGTGCCTTCAATCTCAAGTTTCCCAGAGGTTGGTTTCAGGAGGGTTGCGAGAATTTTGATGAACGTCGTTTTACCGGCACCGTTAGGACCGAAAATCGCAACCACTTCTCCAGGGTTAACCGAAAGTGTGGCGTTTTTGACAATTGCGCGATGTCCAAAGTCCTTGGTGAGTTGGGAAGCACGAAGACGCATGGTGTGTGAACGCCCCTATAGTAGGCAATAAAAAAAGGCAGTGGGCGGGATACAACCCGCCCCGACAGCCAATATCACAAATCAAACGGATAGACGAGCCCAATGCCCATCGCCTCCGTTCATCTTTACATCATTTTCTGGATAATCGCATCACCTTGTTCTTTGCTGATGCCGAGCGGTTGATGTGCTATAGGACCTTTTTCCAAAACAGGTTCCATTTCATTCAGTGATTGCCGGCTCGTATCGTGATAGAACAACCCAAGCTGCGTTTCATGCCCCGTTTTGACGGCTTGTTCAAGTGCTGCGGCTCTGTCACTTGTGTCATGACCTTCAAGGTATTGGACCCGCTCCTTCCAGTAATCGAAAATTACCCGCGCCCCTCCCTTCCAGGTCACACAAGGACTGATAACATCAATGAATGCAAACCCTTTGTGTTGCATCCCGTTATACATCAATTCCGCGAGTTTTGGTCCGTCAGAACTATATGCCCTTGCGACATAAGTCGCACCCGCGACAATTGCCATCGCAACCGGATTCAGAGGTGTCTCTAAATTACCGAACGGCGTGCTTTTCGTCTGTTCTCCTACCATAGTCGTCGGTGAGGCTTGTCCGACTGTCAACCCGTACGTCTCGTTATTCATGACGATGTAGAGGAGATCAATATTTTTTCGCATCGTGTGAATGAAATGATTTCCACCGATGCCGTAACCATCACCATCACCACCCGTGACGACAACATTCAACTCGTGATTGGCAAATTTAGCACCCGTTGCAACCGCCAACGCCCGACCGTGTAGCGTATGCATCCCATACGTTTTGACATAACCAGGAAGGTTAGAGGAACACCCAATTCCACTTACTGTCAGGTGATCATGATTGCCACGACCGAGTTTTGCATAAGCACCTTGTAGCGCGTTCAACACACCGAAATCACCACAACCAGCACACCAATCTGGGGAAACATCGCCTTTAAAATCTCGCGCTGTCGGCGCGCCTTGAACAGGTCTTTCTCTTCTCGCTCTTCTCGCGCTTCTTGCCATCTGATTCATCCTCCTTTGTTACACAACAATCTCTTGATACGGGACATAAAGATCCGTTTTACTGTTCAGAAGTTCGCGCGCGCCATCAACAACGTGGTGCGGCATAAACGGTTCACCGTCGTATTTGCGGATATGACTGTCCGCCTTAAAGCCGGTCTCACCCCGTAAGAAACGGGCGAATTGCCCCGTGTAGTTGCACTCAACGATAATCGAATACGCAGATTTCGCAAGCACTTCGTTGACCGCATCTTCATCCATTGGATAAAGCCACTTAAAATGAATGTGGTTGGTAGACGTGCCCGCCTCGCGTAGCATCGCGGCAGCTTCGCTAATGACACCATGGGTGGAGCCCCACCCGATGAGCGTGACCTCAGCATCTTCCGGCCCTTCAAGCGTCGGAGGCGGGAGGCGTTCAGCAATGCCTTCCATTTTCCGCTGCCGTTTCTCCATAATATCACGACGTTTGTGCGGATTCGTGAATTCATCACTAATCAGACCACCATCTTCATCGTGATCATCGGTAGCAACAACGTGCATGTGCCCAGGCGTGCCAGGGATAGCACGGGGCGAAATCCCGCTGTCTGTGATTTGGTAACGCAGATATTCACCATCTGTCTGCCCTTGTTCGGTGATTAATTCTCCACGGTCAATTTTCGGCTGCCAGTTGATAGAATCCGGCAGGAATGTGGTGCGACCTTCTGCCAAATACAAATCCGTGAGTACCATGCCGGGGCACTGAAACTTGTCAACGAGGTTAAAGAGTTCAGGTATCGTATTAAATCCGTCCATAATGCTGGTAGGTGAAACAACAATTTTCGGAAAATCCCCTTGGCTAGCCCCGAGAACTTGCCATAAATCGCCCTGCTCGGTCTTGGTCGGTAAACCTGTGGAGGGACCGCCGCGTTGAACATTAACAACAACAATCGGAATTTCCATCATGCCTGCACTGCCAATCGCTTCCGACATGAGTGCGAAACCGCCACCCGACGTCGCACACATTGCGCGTGCACCGGTGTGTGCCGCACCGATTACCATGTTAATAACGCTGATTTCATCTTCACATTGACGGACGATAATACCGAGATCGCGAGCGTTCGGGGCCATCCAGTGGAGAATACCTGTTGATGGACTCATCGGATAGGCAGCGTAAAATTTGACACCTGCGGATGCACCGCCCATTGCCATCAACATATTACCACTACCGAACGCCAATGGTGGATCCTGTTTCTCAAATTGGACATCAAACGGTGTAAAGTGTTCAGCGGCGTAATTATAACTTGCCCGAGCAGCAGCGACGTTCGCATCCACTACGGCTTGCCCCTTGCGTTTGAGGAACGCCCGGATAATGATATCCTCAAGCATGCTTAAATCCACACCGACTAACTGCAAAGCGACACTGGATGCACAAACATTCAGCATTCTCTTATTTCTATCAGGATCATTAGTCAATTCTTTATAGGAAATAGGGCACAACTGGATGTCATCACGTTCCGGTTCTTGTTTGACATCATCGCTGTTATAGATAAGTGCACCACCGGGTGAGACGTGCGGCAAATGCTTCTCTAAACTGCCCCGGTCTAAGGCAACAATCAGGTCAAGCTTGTCACCGTGGTTCGTAACAGGTTCAGAACTGATTCGAATAGTCAGGAAGGAGTGACCGCCGCGGATGAGGGATTGATAGGCGGTGTAAGTAAAAACGTTCAGCCCATACCGGGCAAAGATTTGGCTGACGCTTTCGCCAGCAGTTTCGATACCTTGCCCGGGTGCCCCTCCTAAAGCGATTGCAAAATCGTACTTTGCCATCTTGGCTCCCTTCTAATAATTTTTAGTATTCCATTCTGATACCGCAAATACGCCACAGTTTGGTCCAATAAACGTAGCGACATCAGATGGAT
>VXXH01000249.1 GCA_009835515.1 Candidatus Poribacteria bacterium | reverse complement strand
ATTATTTTCGCGCAGTTTGCGTGAATATTTGCATTTAATTGCGTCAGGTTGAAGGGACACCCTTGACATGAAAGTGGAAATGAGATATGGAACCGGCACATTACCGATTGAGATTCCTGATAAGAACGTTGCCGGCGTTCTTGAAATTTCGGAAAGTGCTCCGCTATCGGATGAAGACAGTGCGGTTCGAGAGGCGATTACGCAACCGATTGCATCGCCACCTTTAGCCGAACTTGCAAGGGGTCGCGAGTCGGCATGTATTGTAATCTCTGATGTGACCCGCCCTGTGCCAAATAAGGTCATCCTCCCACCGATATTGGAAACGCTCAAACGAGCGGGTATTCCACGCGAAAAGATCACTATCCTCATCGCGACGGGTATCCACCGCCCTAATGTTGGGGAAGAACTCGAAGAGATGGTTGGACGCGATATTATGGATACATACCGTATTGTCAACCATTTTTCCCAGAAACCAGGTCACCACACATATTTAGGCAAGACTCGAAACGGCACCCCCGTTCATATTGATAAAACCTACCTCGAATCGGACCTGAGGATCACGACGGGCTTGATTGAACCGCACCTGATGGCTGGATATTCTGGCGGCAGGAAGGCGATCTGTCCAGGGGTTGCCTCAGTTGAGACAATGAAGGTGATGCACGGGCCCGAACTCATGGAACATCCGAAGTCGGCAGTCGGCATTTTAGAGGGAAATCCGTTTCACATCGAAGCGACCGAAATCGCTCTGATGGCGGGTGTTGATTTCAACCTGAACGTTGCGATTGACAAGCACCGTCAAATCACTGGCGTATTCGCAGGCGATATGGTTGAATCCCATCGTGTCGGTGCGGCATGTGTGGAAAAACAGGCAAAGGTTACACTACCAGCCCCAGCGGACGCAGTTGTCGTCTCCAGTGCAGGCTATCCACTGGACACAACATTTTATCAAGCAATCAAAGGTTTACTTACGGCTGTTGAAATCGTGAGGCAGGGTGGTAGTATCTTGCTTGTTGCGGCGTGCAGCGAAGGGATCGGCAGCAAACCGTTTACCGACCTAATTTTTAAGACTGATGATTTAACGGCGTTTGTCCAAGGGCTTTACAATCCAGCAAACTTTGTTATTGATCAGTGGCAACTTGAAGAATTAGCGAAAGTTGCCCGGAAGGCAGATATTTATTTTTATACCGACGGCATCCCTTACCACCAGCGGACAAAACTCTTCGTGCATCCCTTAAAAAGTGGGCAGGAAGGTATAGACGAAATTTTAGCCCGCTACGGGGAAGATGTCCAAATTGCCGTGATTCCTGAAGGTCCTTACGTTTTAGCGCAGTTGGAAAAGGCTTAATACCAAACGTCAATTAGCATCGAAACACTCGCCCTCGAGATTAACCGCAATACTACTGAATTTGGGAATGAATAGCAAAATGGCAAATTCGACTGTGGCACTCAGAGCCTATGGAGATGGCTTGCACCTGATCATCAGGCCCCACCTATCAATATCAGAAGTTGAAGCTGCGATCGAGCAGGAAATAACCCGTATGAACCGCTCTTTAGCGGGGGCATCGGTGCAAATTGATCTTAAGTCTCCAACTTTGAAAGAGGAGGAGATCGAACTTCTCAGCTCGAAACTCCAGCAAACCTACGATCTCACAGTGCGTGGTGTCGAAGTCGCTGATGAACCGGTTTCGCCGCCTATCGCTGCCGCGCCGACGACGCATGTAATATCGCCAACGACGGATACCCGTACCTCACGGGACAGTGAACCCTCTCGGATTGTAGCACACACAATTCGTTCTGGACAAACAGAGGAATTTCCACAAGGGAGTCTTATTATTTACGGCGATGTCAATTCAGGTAGTGAAGTAAAGGCAGGTGGTGACATCGTTGTGTTGGGTGCGCTGCGGGGGAGTGCTTACGCTGGCATGAATGGCAGGTTATCCGCTGTGATTATTGCGATGGATTTGGCACCGTTAAAGCTTCAGATAGGCAACTATGTGAACCGTTTATCGGTGAGTCAGGAATCGCGAGGTTATCCAGAGATCGCCCGCATCGGGGCAGAAGATGTAATTATTGTTGAAAAATTTGTTAAATTTTAACAGAGGAGGTTCCGGTTATGGGAAAAGTAATCGTAGTGACATCAGGAAAGGGAGGTGTCGGCAAAACAACCTCTACAGCGAACTTAGGGACAGCGCTGGCACTTCTCGGTAAAACGGTTGCAGTTGTTGATGCAGATGTCGGGCTTCGGAATCTCGATATCGTGATGGGGCTTGAGAGCAGGATTGTTTATACCTCGATGGATGTCATTGAGAAACAGTGTGAGCTGAGTAAAGCACTCGTGAGAGATCGGCGTGTTGATGGGCTGATGCTGCTCGCGGCCTCGCAGAAAAACAACAAAGACGATATTCAGCCAGAACAGATGAAAGCGATTTGTGATAAGTTGCGGACGACGCACGACTTCGTTCTGGTTGACTCGCCCGCTGGCATTGAACGCGGTTTCAGCAACGCTTCCGCCGGTGCAGACGAGGCCATCGTTGTTACAACCCCAGATGTCTCGGCTATTCGGGATGCTGACAGGATTATCGGCTTGCTGCAAAATGCGAGGATTGAACCGATCAATCTCGTTTTAAATCGCTTTTCACCCCAGCTTGTAGGGAATGGCAGCATGATGGATCAAGCCGACGTATTGGATATCCTCAATATTGAGCTCATCGGTGTTGTTCCAGAAGACAGCGGTGTAATCACCTCTACAAACCGCGGCATTCCGCTCGTTTATGAAGACGGTTCCCCCGGTGCTCAGGCGTATATGCGTATCGCGCGCCGACTTACAGGGCAGCGCATCCCGATTCATAATTTTGAGCAGAAGGGCATATTGAACAATATTTTAAACTGGTTCACGAGAAAGAGATAAGGAGTTTTCTGATGAATATCAGCATAAAACAACTATTCGGGCGCAAACCGAAATCAAGCAGTATCGCTAAACAGCGCCTGAAACTGGTCATCACACAAGACAGGTTTGATGTTGATGACCGGGTGATGACCAGGTTACATCATGAATTAGCAGAGGTGCTGGCAAAGTACTTTGAATTTTCAGCCAACTCTGTTAAGATGGACTTGAAACAGGAGGGGAATTCCTACATCCTTGTCGCGGATTTTCCTTATACGAAATTCCACGATACGAACATGAGACAATAATCGGTGAGTGAGAGATTTATGCATTTTGAAAGCGGGTCTACAGACAATAGGGGTTTCCTACGTCAAAGAATCAATTCCCAAATCGCTTTTGCAACCCCATTATCGTCATTCGTTGTTGTGATGAAGTCGGCGCAAGCACGGATCGTCGGTACTGCGTTTTCCATCGCTATCGCGAACCCTGCTGTTTTGAGCAGACTCTCATCGTTATAACTATCGCCAAAAGCAACAACCGTATTTAACGGGATGTTGAACCGGTTGGCGAGTGCTGTCAGTGCGCGCCCTTTAGTAACCTCCGGATTCATAAATTCAATATATTCTGCTTGGGTCTGCGTAACATAAAGCTTCTCAGCGTAATCGGTTTGAAAACTCGTTAAGAGTGGTTGCAATTTTTCAGGCGTATGGATAATAAGCAGCTTCGTTGGCGTTTCCCCTGCTAATTCGCGTAGGTCTCCGATAGCGGTAGCTGGAACCCCGGTTCGTGCTTCGTAAAGGTCGCTCCATGCATTCCGCTCGGCGACATAAAGTTGGTCGTTCAGGCAGAAATTGAGATGTAACCCGTGCTCGATACAGTGATTGACAACCGCCATGGCGTAATCTGATGGAACAGGCGTGTGATGATAGACCTCAGCGGTTGTGGCATGTCGTACCATCCCCCCGTTATAAGAGATAATAGGATTTTCGAGTCCGATCTGATCGCTAATCGGTTGGATAGAACGGTGCATCCTCCCAGAAACTAATACCACGAGTATATGGTTTGCCGCGAGTGCTTGGAGTGCCTCGCGGTTTTTCGGTGACAACGTATGGTCACTACTGAGTAGTGTTCCGTCTAAGTCGAAAGCTGCTAAACGACATTCTATTTTTC
>VXXH01000752.1 GCA_009835515.1 Candidatus Poribacteria bacterium | reverse complement strand
ACCCTATAAAATCTATCGACGCTTTGATAGCGGTGATATTGTCGGTGCTGAAGGAACAGTTTTCCGAACGCGAACCGGTGAATTGACTGTTCTCGTTGATTCCATAGAACTCCTCTCCAAATCTATCCGACCGCTCCCAGAAAAATGGCACGGGTTGCAAGATAAACAGACACGCTATAGACAACGATACGCCGACCTCATCATGAATCCTGAGGTCAAGGACGTTTTTCTTAAAAGGACACAAATTGTTCAAGCGATTCGCGATATGCTCAATGCTCAAGATTTTATTGAAGTTGAAACCCCGGTACTTCAACCAATTTATGGGGGCGCAAACGCTCGACCGTTCACAACATATCACAACACTTTGGAACAGTCGCTTTATCTGAGAATCGCAAATGAACTCTACCTCAAACGCTTGATCGTCGGCGGATTTGAACGGGTTTATGAATTTTCTCGAGACTTCCGAAACGAGGGCATGGATAGAGACCATAACCCTGAATTTACAATGCTTGAACTCTATCAGGCTTATGCCGATTATATCCAGATAATGGAACTTACGGAAACCCTCATCGCTGATACTGCAAAAACTATTCATGGAGCAACGAAGATACCCTATCAGGAGCATGAACTCGATCTCACGCCACCTTGGCAGCGGCTAAGCATGGTCGATGCCGTGCGAGAACACAGCGGTATTGATCCTGTGCCACTGTCAGCAGATGAGTTGTACAAGGCAGCCGTTGACGCTGGCGTTGACTTAGCAGGCGATGAGACGAAAGGTAAAATTATTGCTGAACTCTTTGACAGATTTGCGGAATCAGAACTCATTCAGCCGACATTCATAACCGATTATCCGATTGAGGTGTCACCGTTCGCGAAAAAGAAGCCTGATAACCCTGAGTTCGTTGAACGCTTTGAATGCTTTATCTGTGGGATGGAGGTCGTAAACGCTTTTAGCGAACTCAACGATCCGATTGACCAGCGCCAACGCTTTTTGGAGCAGGCAAGCAGTTTAGAGGCTGGCGATGATGAGGCTTTTATGGTAGACGAGGACTATCTACGCGCCTTGGAATACGGGATGCCACCGACAGGCGGACTCGGTATCGGTATTGACCGCTTGACAATGTTGCTAACGAACCAATACTCCATTCGCGATGTAATCTTGTTTCCACAGATGCGTCCGGAAAATTAAGATGGAAACCGCGCCGATACTTCACACAGAACGGTTGATACTCCGTTCATTTACGCTTGAAGATGCCGCCGATGTACAACGCCTTATTGATGATCCAGATATGGCATCGACCACTGATGAGATAGAACATCCGTATGAAGAAGGTATGGCGGAGAAGTGGATTCAGTGGTGCCACGAATGCTTTGAAGACGGCGGACGCACTAATTTTGCTGTCACGCTTAGGACAGATGACACTTTGATTGGCAAAGTTAGTTTAAACTTTCGGATTCACTTGCCTTACAAGAATGCAGAACTTGGCTATTGGATAGGGAAACCCTATTGGAACTATGGGTACTGCACTGAGGCAGCAAAAGCAGTCCTCGCTTACGGGTTTCGCAAACACGATGTTGAATCTATTTACGCTAACTACTTCAAACGAAATCCAGCTTCTGGACGAGTGATGCAAAAGATCGGAATGCATTATGTTGAATATATTCCGAAAGATCCGAAAAGACACTATTTTGAGGACACAATCCGGTATGAAATTCTAAAAGATGAGTTCACAGAAAAATGAGAACCGCGCCGCCCCTTCTTACGGAAAGATTATTACTGCGCTCACTCACACTTGAGGACGCGCAAGATGTACAACACCTCGCTGGTGAACGTGATATTGCTTTGATGGTCCTCCGCATTCCGCACCCTTATGAAGATGGTATGGCGGAAGAATGGATGCGCGCCTGTGCTGACGCGTATAAAAAAGACGAAGCAATAAATTTCGCAATTACGCTGAGAACAGACAGAAACTTAATCGGTACTATAGGACTTGAACTCGAGCAAGAAAACGAGAGAGCTGAGCTCGGTTATTGGATAGGGAAACCTTACTGGAACCATGGGTATGCGACTGAAGCAGCACGCGCTGTTGTTGCTTACAGTTTTGAAGTGTTGAAGTTGAATCGAATCTATGCTTATCACTTCACGCGAAATCCTGCCTCTGGACGGGTGCTGGAAAAAGTCGGCATGTGCTATGAAGGGTGCCGCCGACAACATACAAAGAAATGGGATAACTTTGAGGATTCAATCGGATACGGGATGCTAAAAGCAGACTATGATTCACTGCCTTAAAGTCCCCCTGATAAGGGGGATTTAGGGGGTTATCTTCTTGCAAGTGTTCATTTATTTTCAAATTTTACTATAAAACCGTACGTATCTCGAATCAGGGCGGAATTAATCAGAAACCATCGTGGAACGAAGTGGAACGATGCCCAGGTGACCATAGTTAAAAGCTCGTGAAACGAAGTGGAACGATGCCCGAGGGCCCATAGTTAAAAACATGAAATTTGAATGGTTTGTAGCCTCACGCTATTTGCGTTCTCGGCGAAAACAGTCGTTTATCTCTATTATTAGCATTATCTCAATCGGTGGTGTCGCACTCGGTGTCGCAACAGTCATCCTCGTTATTGCTGTGTTAGATGGCGTTGAGCATGGACTCAAGGACAGATTTCTATCAAACGAGGCACACGTCGTTTTGAGTTTGATAGATCACGGTTTTTTCAGAGACTATCAAAAACGCATTGAAAGGATTGAGGCACTTGATGATGTAGTCGCCGCGTCGCCTGCTATTTGGACACAAACAGGCGTTTTTCGAGAGCGGACGGATACTATTCAAGATGTAATCATCATCAAAGGCATTGACCCAGCGCAGGAAGACACGGTCACTGGCTTCTCAACGTATGTTGATGGATCAACAGACTTCCTAAACTCGGAACTTATTGAAAAAGCTCGGCTTATCAGAGGCGAAACGATTACCGGTGGTATCATTCTTGGGGGGCGTTTGGCAGCCCGACTCGGTATTATCAAAGGCGATGTCCTGCGGTTACTCGTTAAACTTGAACGGCACCCATTCAATGAGGCAATGCTTGTCCCCGACTTGGCGAACTTTGTTGTCATCGGGTTTTATGAATCCGAAATGGAGTTTTACGATAACAATCTTGGGTTGATTCACATAAATTCTGCCCAAAAATTGTATGATGCAGAGAACCGAGCGAATACCATTTTCGTCCGATTGGCCGATGCTGAATTGGCACCCCGGATGGCGACGCGCATCGAAGATGTTGCTGGATTTACCGTCTTAGAGGGGATGCCCAACGCAATCACATGGATGGAGAGGCAAGCACCCCTCTTCTCGGCACTGCGATTAGAAAAAATAGCAACGATCATCATTGAAGCACTTATTATCATCGTCGCTTCCTTTAATATCGCAAGCACACTCATTATGACGGTGATGGAAAAAACAAAAGACGTCGGAACACTCAGGACACTCGGTTCCTCACGCGGCAACATCATGCGAATCTTTATGATTCAGGGCAGTGTTATCGGAAGCCTTGGGACAATACTTGGAACCGCTTTAGGACTTGCCCTCTGCTGGCTTCTCAGCTCCAATGTCGCGAGACCCGCTTACTGGTATGCGCTTGTGCTTGCTGTGCCAATCCTTTTACAGATCCTCATCGCTTCACAGCGTGTGTTGCAAAACAAGGGGGCATGGAAGTTGGGAGTCGGGGTTTTATGGTTGATCGGAATAGGTTTTGCACTCTACTGTACAGTCACACCAATTTCGCTCGTAGATCTTGGACTTAGCCAAATCTACCAGATGCATCAACTACCGATAAAGGTAAATTGGGTGTTCGTTATCTTTATCAATGTGTTATCATTTATTATCTGCTGGCTCGCAACGCTCTACCCAGCGTGGCAAGCGGCGAATCTGAAGCCCGTTGAAGCTTTGCAACATGAATAGGAAAAAAGAGGAAGCCTGTGCCGAATTCTGCAGAAGCACTCATCCGTATTGTAGATTTACACAAATCTTATTATGATGGTGAAACTGAACTGCCAGTACT
>VXXH01000139.1 GCA_009835515.1 Candidatus Poribacteria bacterium | reverse complement strand
GGCGTGCTTTGCGTTGATTGCAAAAATCGAGATGGTGCCGCCTTTACAATCGCCCCCGGTAGTTGTGAATTGCTAAAAATGCTTCGGAAAGCCGAGTGGGAACGGTTCAACCGAATCCGCGCCTCTACCCGCAATCATCAAGAACTCAAACGTGTACTTGGGAGTTTCATCGAATATCATACCGAACGGAGTTTGAAAAGCCTCAAGTTTATTGAGAATGTTTTGTAAACAGGCATAACGCTCCGATGTAGAACCCACAATTAATGCCTATCTGAATAAGCTGACAACATCCAGAATATATCATAAGGAGTCATGAAAATTGAAGAATGATAATATCATGAAAACAGTTAGTAGCAAGTTTAGGAAATTTGCTAACTTTTCCCAAACAACATGCCTCATAATTGCTGCTGTATCTTTAACAATAGCAGTTAACCTCTATGCCTCAGCTGCCATCACCGGAAAAATTTCTGGTATCATTACCGCTGAGGCGACGAATGAACCGTTGGCGAACGTCAGGGTAACAATCGTCGGGACAAGCAGCACGGCGACGACAAACGATGCTGGCTATTACGTGATGACCAATATCCCACCGAGTGGATATGACGTGAAAGTTGAACTAACCGGTTACAGCCCTGAGACTGTAGAAGGTGCTAAAGTCCTTGCTGGGCTTACCACAACCCTCAACTTCGCCCTGAAAGCATCTGAGGTTGCCACGCTCGAAAGCATAACAGTGACGGCTGTTAAGCCGCTCATTAAAAAGGATGTCACACAGACGACACGGATTATTGAAGCAGAAGATATCGCAGCGATGCCGCGCGATAGCGTGAACGGCATTCTCCAGACACTGCCGGGCGTTTCGGTACTCAATTCAACGGGTTCGCTTCATGTCCGCGGCGGCAGGTCAACAGAGGTCAAATATCTGATTGACGGTATCCCCATCAGTGATCCGATCGGTGGAAGTTTGGGCTTGAATATCAGTGCGAAATCGCTTGAACAGATGGAAGTCATCACGGGCGGATTTAACGCCGAATACGGCGATGCACAATCCGGTATTGTTAACCTCATCACGAAGGCAGGTTCACACAAATTCTCTGGTCGGTTCAGATACCGGGTCGGACAGTGGGGGACACACCACGGTGACCCACTATATGGTCCGTGGCTGGACCCTGATAACGGATTCCGACCAGTCGCAATCGAACCTTTCAGAGGTATCTTCCTCGGCAAACCCTACGATTACCAAACACCGTATCGCGGAGAAGATGTTACTGTCGCAGAGTTAGCAGAACGAGAAGGCGATGCGCAGATCGTATTTACTGAGATCGTCCCTGGTGTATACGCCGACAGGACAGAAAACCCGCTTCAACCTGTGATAGACGTGGAAACAGATGAACCGAGAGTGAATGAAGAAACCGGTGAAGTCGTCATGGCACGCCAACCTTACAAGGATGCCGATGGCACCGTTATCGACTATGAAAAGAAGCAGGTTACGCTCTTAGACGGCTATGTTGTGGACTTGAACCGGTATAGCGGGTTATTCAACGATACCAAAGCGTATGATCTGTCTCCGAGCCATATTGGCGAATTTGCACTCAGTGGACCGATATGGGGCAATCGCTTGACCTTCGCCTTTGACAGTCAGCTGCGGCAGGATGAAAGTTATCTGCCGAATAGCGACGGATTGGGATATACTTTTCAGGGGAAAATGAAGTTTGAGGTGACTCCCAGTATCAAACTCTCCGCAAGTGGGCTTTTCGATCAGCGGGAATCCAACTCCTATGGCGGTAGCCTCCGATTCTGGCCCAGCGCAATCCCAGTGAGCACGAGAGACGCACGCAGTCTCTCCGTCCAACTTTCACACAATATCAACTCAGGCACCTTTTATACTTTGACCCTCGGTCAATTCCATCGCGCCGTTGCGAGTCATCAACCCGATAAAGTGTGGGATCCGCTGGAGAAAACTTTTGATGAGAACGCTTGGGACCCCGAAAAAACACCTGAGCAGAACGAAGAAGAAGGCAGAATCAGAAATCCACCCCAACAGGCGTACAACGATACAACCTATTTCATCGCAGGCGATGACAACTCCTGGACGACTCGCGAGGCGACGACCTCAATATTGAGAGGGAATTTTGCAAGCCAAGTTACGGCAAACCACTTGATTCAGACAGGGGTCGAATTCTTGGGGTACAATCTCTATAATCTCGGGACGACAAATTATGGGAGCTCCAACCTCTACATGGAGTTTTATGACGTTCAGCCACAATCTTTGAGTATGTATGTCCAAGACAAGATGGAATATGAAGGTATGATCGTCAACGCCGGTTTACGATATGACTTGTATAATCCGGATGGAGTTTCACCCGCGGACCCATTGGATCCGCTGGAACTTAACGACGACGGCACAATCAAATTGGACAAAGAGACTTATAAAGTTGGCCTGCCGATTATCAAAGACCCTGTTAAAGCTTCTACCAAACACATGATCGCACCACGGCTCGGTATCTCCTATCCGATCACTGACCGGACGAAATTGCACTTCACGTATGGGCATTACTACCAGATCCCGCGCGGTGATGATCTCTACGAAAACCTCAGTTTCGATATGCGGGGTGCTATCCGAAGGAGAGGCAATCCTGACCTCAATCCAGAGAGGACTATCGGTTACGAAGTCGGGATCGTCCAGCAATTCACCGACGACCTAACAATCGATCTCACAGGGTTCACCAAAGATATTGATCAACTCGTGAATAGCGTGCATGTTGACATTACCAACGATTACAGCTACTTCCTTAATGATGAGTTCGATGGTGTCGCCCACGGTATCTATGGTCGGGTGCAGGGCTTTGAACTCACGATCCGCAAGTGGCGCACGGGACGGAGTCCGGTTTCTGGGATGCTGAGTTATACCTACTCTGTTGCGAAGGGTAAAGGTTCGAGTCGGAATTTGGGCTATCTCACTTATTATCGGCAGCAGCCCGACGTAACCGAAAGCCATCCGTTGGCATGGGATCAGCGTCATATCTTTTCTGGAACGCTTGATATTCAATTGCCGTTCGATGCTGCTGTCAATCTGATTGGTAGCTACGGCAGCGGTTTGCCTTATACACCGAACCCAAGAGCACCGATCAAACCCGACATCAACTCCAAGCGTTATCCAGCAACGTACAATGTTGACGCATTGATTAGCAAACGGAGCCGGATTGGTGGGTTGACCTACACGCTCTTCGTGGATATTCGGAATGTTTTTAACACGAGAAACCTGGATGATATCTTAGATGCAGTGACGTATGACCGATACGGCATCCCGCTCAGCAGCCAGAAGCATTCACATCCGCTGTCATGGAGCTCACCGCGTTTGGTTATGATGGGCGTGAGTCTGGATTTTTAGAAAGGAAAATTTTGAATGAGGGAAATCAACATTGCGGAATCTGATATTGCCGCAGTAACGACTCAACTAAAACAGATATCATCTGATGTGAGTACCCCTACTGGTCCTGAATGGTCGTACCCGCCTGCTGTTAAAGTTATCGACTGCGTCCTCTCGCTTAACAGGAAATACGACACGTTCGTGGTTCCTCGGTTGAAAACTTTTATTAACAACCATCCAAAGACACAGCGAGTGGTTGAATTGGCTAAACTCATGGCTAGCTATCGAACGCCCCATGCATTCGTGAAACAGGAACTCAACTACAATCACGAAGATCGTGCCAGGACCCTTGATTCCGTTGTAAAATATCTTTGCACAGTTATTGAAGAGACAAAAACCATTGAGCAAGAAAAGGATGGACTCACCCAATGGGCAATTAAGTCTAAACCTCACGATTACCAAACACTGAAAATCAAAGGTTTTGGAATTGCTGGCTTTCAATATCTCCGAATGCTCTTCGGTGCAGATACTACAAAACCTGACGTTCACATCATCAGATTCCTATCTGATATTCTAAACCGAAATCTCTCGGCTACCGAGTCGCTTCTTCTTTTAGAATACGCGTAAGAACGGTCGGGTCATTACCTACGGAGATTTGACATTGACATTTGGAAGAAGGGGGCGCAAGGAGAGCAAAA
>VXXH01000221.1:1968-4074 GCA_009835515.1 Candidatus Poribacteria bacterium | reverse complement strand
TAACTTAACACATTTGTCAAGTACGAGACTCTAAAGACTTAGTTTCAACTTTTATAGGAGACTATGCATGGCAACCACTGATTTGACACATCATATTCAATCCATCCGCCTCGTTGATACACACGAACACATGAAGCGCGAATCGGAGTGGGTTGAAAATGGACCCGATATTCTTCAAGATCTGTTCCAAAACTATGTTCCCGCCGACCTGGTAACAGCCGGGGCATCCTCGGAAGCGATGGGGAACCTGATGGATGCCTCTCAAGACATCGCGCCGCGATTTGAAGGTATCCGAGAAGCGTGGGAAGCAACACAATTCACTGGATACGGCGAAGCCGTCAGTCTTATCGCAAAACACATCTATGGACTTGACGAACTAACGGGAGATGGACTCGCGGCCGCACAGGATAAAGTAAAGACGATCCGTACCCCAGGGAAACGCCACTACATTTTACACGATCTCGCGAATCTTGACCACATTCAAACAGACGATTTTAGTTGGCAGTGCACACCAGACACCTCCGGTCCCGATTTTTTCCTCTACGATCTCTCGTGGGCAACGTTCTGTGGCGGACAGGTGGATCCGAGTGCGATCCACGCCGAAACCGGCGTTGAAGTCAAGGACCTCGCTTCTCTTAAACACAGCATGGATGCACTTTTCGCGAAACATGCCCCGTGCGCTATCGCCGTAAAATCGCAACACGCCTATAATCGCACACTCGACTGGATTGAAAGGAGCGATGCAGAGGCTTCTGCTGCGCTTAATGCCGTTCTCACAAAATCCGCTGCGGACATTGATGAGGCAACGCGGCTCTGCCTCGGTGATTGGTGCTGGGCACGCGGCGTTGAACTCACGATTGAACACAACCTCCCTTTCAAAATTCACACCGGCTATTATGCAGGGAACGATCGGATGCCGGTGCGTCGCATCCCTGCCGGTAATATGTGCGCGCTCTTCGCTCGCTATCTCGACGCGAAGTTTGTCCTGATGCACATCGCCTACCCTTATAACGACGAACTGGTTGCACTCGCCAAGCACTATCGCAATATTTGGGTAGACTTCTGCTGGGCATGGAGCATTGATCCGTACAGTTCGCGTGATTTTCTCCGTCGGTGCATCCACGCCGTCCCGTCAAATAAATTGTTCGCCTTCGGCGGTGATACGGGGTGGCCAACGAGCGCGATGGCTTATGCGATTCAAGCGAGAAACGAAATCCGACGCGCCCTTGAAGCCGAAATTGCAGACGGTTACCTCACGGAAAAACAGGCGATGGCGTTTGCCACTCGGATCATGAACACGAATCAGTACGACTGCTTTGACATAAGTGGTACCCGCTCGAATATCGCAAAAGCTGCGTAGGTTACGAGTCCCGTAAAGCCTTCAGATTTTCTGTATAAGGCGCGCGTGCAACACCTTTTTCCGTGATAATCGCTGTGACTAACGCCGCGGGCGTAACATCAAATGCGGGACTATAAACCTTCACACCTTCAGGCGCAGTCAGTTTGCCGAAGCCTTCTGTTACTTCCGCTGCTGCCCGCTGCTCAATCGGAATCTCTGCGCCTGTTTCAAGCGCGAAGTCCAACGTTGAAGTCGGTGCAGCGACATAAAAAGGGATACCGTGTGCCTCTGCAAGGATAGCAACATTATAGGTGCCGATCTTGTTCGCAGTGTCACCGTTTGCGGCGATTCGGTCGGCTCCGACAATAACGCATTGGATCTTACCCTCTTTCATGACTTGTGCCGCCATGTTATCACAGATAAGCGTTACATCAATTCCTGCCTGCATGAGTTCCCAAGTCGTGAGACGCGCGCCTTGTAATAACGGGCGCGTCTCATCGGCGTAAACTTGGATCTGCTTACCGGCTTCGTGTGCACTGAACATGACAGCCAACGCCGTGCCGTAGTCGGATGTGGCTAATCCGCCAGCGTTGCAGTGCGTCAGAATGGTATCGTTTTCGTTCAGCAGTGCCATGCCGTGTTGACCAATAGCCCGACACATCGCTTTATCCTCATCGATAATTTCCAAAGCCTCAGCGAGCAGTACCTCTTTGAGTTCAGGAATTGGAAGACGGCTATTTTCTTCCGCAGTGCGGGAGATCCTATCA
>VXXH01000221.1:0-1958 GCA_009835515.1 Candidatus Poribacteria bacterium | reverse complement strand
CCTATCAAGTGCCCAAAAGAGATTAACGGCTGTCGGTCGCGATGTCGCGAGATAGTCAGTAGCGGACTTGAGTTCAGCAGCGAATGCGTCGTAGGTTTCCGCGGCGGAATTCCAAATGCCGAGGACTGCGCCCAAGGCACCAGCGATTCCGATAGCAGGCGCGCCTCGGACACGCAGGGATTTAATTGCCTCCCAAGTTGAGGGGAGGTCGTCGCAATAAATTTGCTTAAATTCGTTGGGCAACAGCGTCTGGTCGATCATCCGAATTTTGCCGTCTGCCCACTCAATTGTTGAAACTGCCATTTTTGGGTACGGGATCCTCCTTTAGAAAAAACGAAGTATATCCGAAATCAAATAGACTTAAGACCATGATGCATCTATTAGATGGGGCATGTGAGCTGCCCAAGTTCATTTGTCAAGCGTAGATTTTCTGCATAGTTGACAGGGCAATCAATGACCGAGGGGACTTTTTGGCTAAACGCATCATTGAGTATAGGTACCAGTTCATCACTCGCTTCAACTCTATAACCTTTGGCACCGAAAGCTTCGGCGTATTTGACAAAATCGGGGTTCGTGAAATCAATGTGTGCGGGTCTACCAAAGCCGTTCATCTGCTTCCACTCAATAAGCCCGTAAGCCTCATCATTAAAGATAAGGGTCACAAAAGGCACACCGGTGCGGACAGCGGTTTCGAGTTCCTGCGAGTTCATCATGAACCCGCCATCGCCGCAGATTGCCAAACACTTACGCTCTGGATAGATAAGTTTCGCGACGAACGCTCCCGGCAGTGCGATGCCCATGGCGGCGAACCCATTGGAGATGATGCATGTATTGGGTTGATAGCACGGATACATGCGCGCAATCCACATTTTGTGAGCGCCTACATCAGAAATGACGATGTCATCGGCAGCGAGTACGGAACGGACATCGCTCAAAATTTTTTGGGGTTTCATCGGAAAATCCGCGTCGTCTCGATGTTCGCTAAGTTGGTCGAGTATGATTTTCCGCAACGTGTTTGAGGCATATTCTGCGTCTTTTGGGTAGATTTCTTCTGCCATGAGGTGCCTGATGCTCTGTCGAATATTGCCGACCATTTCAACATCAGTAATGTACGAGGCATCGGTTTCGCTTGGTTGTGTATCAATATGGATGAGTTTTTTGTCGCGGTTCGGGTTCCAGAGGCGTGGATGGTATTCAACGATATCGTAACCGACAGCGATAACGAGGTCTGCTCGGTCAAACCCGCAGGAGACGAAATCGTTCGCTTGTAACCCGACGCTTAGGAGCGAGAGTCGATGCGTCCAGGGAATGCTGCCTTTACCCATAAAAGTATGCGCAACGGGGATATTTGTCATCTCTGCGAATTGCGTTAGCATTCGAGAGGCGTTTTGACGGATGACACCGTTGCCTGCAAGAATAATGGGTTGTTTCGCGTCGTTAATGAGTTGGGCGGCGCGTTGCAAACAGGAGACGACAGGTTCCGCCTCGCTTTGGAAATCGTGTGAGATAGGTTCGGCATCAATTTGCATACTCGCAACATCTTCAGGAAAATCGATGTGGGTTGCACCGGGTTTTTCGCCTGTCGCTATTTTGAAGGCTTTGCTTATGGATTCCGGGATGATTTCGGGCAGATGGACGAGCGTATTCCATTTCGTCATCGGTTTGAAGACAGAGACAACATCCATATATTGATGCGATTCCTTGTGCATCCTGTCTAAACTGGCTTGCCCAGTGATTGCGATGAGCGGTGCCCTATCCATATTGGCATCAGCGACGCCGGTGACAAGGTTCATCGCGCCAGGACCAAGGGTCGCGAGACACACCCCGGCGCGTCCCGTGAGGCGACCGTAGACATCCGCCATGAAGGCAGCACCGCGTTCATCGCGCGTCTGAATAAATTGGATATCGGATTCCAATAAGGCATCCATGAGATCCAGGTTTTCTTCGCCCGGTATCCC
>VXXH01000715.1:807-4074 GCA_009835515.1 Candidatus Poribacteria bacterium | reverse complement strand
GCACCAAAACCGCGGTACGGAATGAGACTTTTTCTGATGATAAGGAGACTGAATTAATGAAAAAACCCAGAAATATAGCCGTTCTGGCTATCCTCACGATTGTCTGCGCGTGGATGGTAGGCTGCGGCGGCTGTAATCCAGAACCGCTGCCGAGCGGGATGAACCCCACACAAGGACCCGAAACCGGCGGGACAACCGTCCAGATTACCGGCGAAAAATTTGATATGAAAAACGGCGTAACCGTGACGTTCGGCGGGAAAAACGCTACAAGCGTGACGGTTCCAAGTGAAACCCAAATTACGGCAGTGACGCCCGGTGGCATGGCAGGAGAATCCGTCTCTGTTGTCATTACCAACAAGGGGAAACCTGAAGTCCCGGTCACCCTTTCGCAGCAGTTTACATACACCGACGCAACACCACCAACCGTGACGATGAACGAACCCGCTGACGGCACAGTCATCTCTGAATATGAAGATTCACTCAATGTGATGAACAGCGTATCGGTCTCGTTTAGTGAAGCCGTCAATAGCGATAGCGTCTCAATAAGTGTAGCCGTCGCGAAAACGGAAGATTCGATGAGCGAACCGATGGACGCAACGCTGGCAGGTACAGTGAGTGGGACAGGCGATTCTGTAATGTTTACATCCGACATGCCGATGCGTGCAGGACGTATGTATACCGTTACTGTTTCTGGTGCCACTGATATGGCAGGAAATGCGCTCGTAAGTCCACATAGCTTCAGTTTCAGTGTAACCAGTCCGGAGAAACTCGACAGATACCATGTACAGGAAGAGGACGTTCAGGAAGAAAATGGCGAAGCGGCTCTCAAACGCATCGCTGCCCGTCCGGAAATCTACGATAATCCAGAGATGTGGAAACGGCTGGTTGCCGGAAATCAGGATGACTACATCTTTGACCGGACGAAACTGAGCGTCGGACAATTCTTATGGATACGACGTGGACCCGCCTGGGGTGACAAGTAGACATATTCGTAATTGGTAGGACTTATGCATTCCCTCTTAAAGTCCCCCTGATAAGGGGGATTTAGGGGGTTAAAAATAAGGGAATCATCGCTTTTTGCGTCTAAATGTTCGATATTTGCTCAATTTGCGTAAGTCCTAATTGGAATAGAAAAGCCGTGTACGCGTGACACGGCTTTTTTCTTGCCATAAACATGCAACACATCACAAGGTCAAAATAGCAAAGGATATTATGTTTGGAGCGCAAAGAGATTTTGACAACCGTATTGTCGAATACCGAAACGGCTTAGTCGGTATCAAACACCAGCACCGATTGAAAACATCGTCTCAAAGCCAATCGCGACCACAACCGAACCGACCGATTACGCTCCACGTGACAACATCTGGCGGTATCGCTTACGATTCGGTTCGCTGTTGGATGAATGTAAATGGTGAAGAGATTACATTTGAATTCGTGCCGGGCGAATCCGTATGGAATACACTTGAATGGCGATATGTGCGCCAGTGGCACGGACAAATCCCACCACAAGCAAGCGGCGCGACCTTACACTACCGCATCGGCGGACGCGTCGTAGGGACGGATAGATGGATCTTCGCGGATAATCAAGCGCGCGTGTTATCGGAGGCAACCGAATTCGCTATCTCAGTTGATGATTACGATATCCCAATGTGGGTACGTGATGCCGTTATCTATCATGTTTTCTTGGATCGTTTCTATCCGGGTGACGGTGTCTCGTGGAAAAAACCGACAAACCTCTCCGGGTTTTTCGGTGGAACGCTCCGCGGTGTAATTCAGAAACTTGACTACATTCAAGCCCTCGGATGCAACGCTATTTGGCTCTCACCACTCTTCGCAAGTCCAACACACCACGGCTACGATGCGACAGACTACTACACCGTTGAACCCCGATTCGGCACGAACGCGGATCTAATCGAACTGATTGAAAAAGGGCATCAGCGTGGGATTCGGGTCATTTTGGACTTTGTTGCCAACCACTGGTCCAACCAACATCCGACATTTCAAGCAGCACAACGTGATGAAACCAGCGAATACCGAGCGTGGTACACATGGCAACGGTGGCCCGATGAATACACAAGTTTCTTCGGCGTGAAGGGGATGCCCCAATTAAACCTAAAGCACAAACCCGCAAGTGACTACCTATTGGCGTGTGCCCAGTATTGGCTAAAAAACGGCGTTGACGGCTATCGGCTTGACTATGCACCCGGACCGCCGCACACGTTCTGGGCAGACTTTCGCCAAGCCTGTAAAAATGTGAATCCTGATGTTTTTCTTGTCGGGGAGGTGGTCCGTCACTCGGAAGGGATAGCCGCTTACGTTCCGCACTTTGATGGATGCCTCGATTTTCTGCTTGCGGATGCACTCCGACGAACCTTCGTCCTCAAAACTTCTACACTATTGGCGTTCGAGGCGTTTTTAGCAGCGCATGAGGCTTACTTTCCACAGGACTTCTCGCTCCCGGCGTTCTTAGACAACCACGACATGACGCGTATTCTCTATTTGGCAGGTGAAGATAAGGCAAAAGTACGATTGGCAGCACTGGTGCTGTTCACACTTTCCGCGCCACCGATAATTTACAACGGTACCGAAGTAGGCGTTTCGCAACGAAACCCACTCGGACGTTTTGAGGAAGCACGTTTGCCAATGCTGTGGGAAGATAAACAGGACAAAGATTTGCTAACCTATTTCCGACGCTTGGGTGCATTAAGAAAACAGTTTCCGGTACTCGCTTCGGGTAAGCGAGAGGTGGTCCATCTAAGTGTTCAACAAGGAACTTACGCCTACCTACGCGCTTCCGAAACTAATTCTGTCTTGATTGCATTGAATACAAGTCGGTGTACGCAAACGATTGAAGTTCCAAATGTATCGTTCCAAACTTCCACCAAAGACCTGCTCAATGAGAATCAAGTGACAGTATCAGAAGATTCCGTAAAGGTCTCGATCGCAGCACAAAGTGGCGCATTTATCGTCTAAGACATTGATAGAAAGGAAAAAGGGGATCGGCAACTACAGAATGTTGTTACCGATCCCCTTTTTATTTAAAGGTGTTGTGAGATAGAACTACTAGGCACCGTTGCCGTTACCAGCACCAGCACCGTTGCCGTTACCAGCACCGTTGCCGTTACCAGCACCGTTGCCGTTACCAGCACCGTTGCCATTACCACCATTGGCATCAGCATCGGCATCAGCATCAGCATGTGCATCGGGCTCAGCATCTGGCAAATCAACAGCATATTATACTCGATCTGAATCTAGAAGAGTCAGTGC
>VXXH01000715.1:0-797 GCA_009835515.1 Candidatus Poribacteria bacterium | reverse complement strand
GTTACCTTTCCCGGCACCTGACCCTGTACCCGCACCGTTCCCAGCACCGTCACCGGATCCAGCATCTGCCCCTGCATCAGCGTCGGCATCAGCATCAGCATCGGCATCAGCATCAGGCATTGCTGGTGTCTCAACATCTTTCATGGGAAGCGACACGAAGACACTGTCAGTTGCAACTGGTACCGATACCGAGGCTTTTGCGTGGCAATCGTGACATCCTTGAGCCATTTCCACGGTAAGCTGGTGTGGCATCATTAACTCGTCCGTCGCTGAAGCACGCTGGGTCGCACCGTACATCCATCCGTTATGCGCTGCATACATCGGGTCGTCGCTTTTCATCATCGTTACGACTTGCATAACAAACGTCTCGGTAACATCCATGACTTCCTTGACAATCATTGTCCCTACGGGATACTCTGCGGGGGCTACTATTCCTGCCCTATTCGCCATGGCACCAACTTCGTTGAAATAGACAGTGCGACTGCCCATGCCGTGTGCTGCACCGGTTCCGCCAGGATTCATAGCTGCAGCAGCTTCCTCTACGGTCATCGTCGGTGCGTCAAGCTTAACATAGTCCCATGCCTTGTGCGCGGCCTCTTCCATCGTCATTTCCATTTCCATTTCCATGGGCGCTTCCTCGGTAACCGGATCATCTAAACCAGGCTGCATCCGGCCGCAAGATAGGAAAGCCATACAACCAACCAAAATGATAGACAAGGCTATCTGAAATCTAAGCATTATAATGCTCCTTCCTCTGTATTTAAAAAAGAATTGATGAAGAGTTGCGAGCTTAATGC
>VXXH01000529.1 GCA_009835515.1 Candidatus Poribacteria bacterium | reverse complement strand
ATTTTACGGAGTTGTATAACGGCAGTTCGGTCTACAATTCCGTAAGATTATCGAACTTTACAGACAATTCTACAGACAACTTTACAGGAGATTTTACAGATGTCAAATGAACAAACTTGGACAGGACGACCCGTAGACGAAACCAAAATCCGCTACCAAGACATTGATTCCTCAGTACTCCCAACATTCAGCCGGGAAGACTTTACAAACCCTGCTGGAATTCCGCCAAATCTCGCAAACCCTTATCTCGATACGATTGTCAATGAAACAAACGGCATTCCCGTTGCGACTGTCTCTAAATCTTACTCGCTCGTCCAGCACCAAGCAGCGATTGACGTGACACTCGAAGCTCTCGCATCTATGGGCTATTCCCACCAAGACGCAGAGTGCGAGCTCACACAAACGAAGCTCGGTGAACGGATGTGGTTGAGAATTCGGTTCCCTGAATTCACGTTTGACCCCGGCGACGGGCATATCATGCACCTTGAACTCTCTCTGTTTAACTCCGTTGACCGGAGCATGACGTTTGGGTTCGAGGTAGGTTGGTATCGCCTGGTGTGTGCTAATGGCATGACACAACTCGAGCGGGGCAAACGGATGAACCGAAGGCACACAGCTTCACTTTCACCCTCATTCCTTTCCGAACAGTTACAGGCACATATCCAAGAAACCCTCTCAGAACGTGAAATCTACAAGGAATGGAGAGAAAAGAAAGTTGCCGTTGGCAGACCTATCTCCTACACAGATGAGATCACACTTGAAGATTGGGTAGACCAAACCGTTACCGAGACTTGGGGCAAACGCACCGCTGCACGTGCTTATAGCATCATAAAGTCCGGTTGGGACGGTGACGCAAAAATCAGGGAAGCAAACGAAGCCGACCGAAAAGCCAGCCGTGTCGGTGTCATTCCAAAAGTAGACGTGCCCGGTTCAGATCCAGCAGAGACGGCACTCGATGTTGCACACTCGCTTTCATGGATCGCGTCGCATCAAGAGACCGTCCAAACCCGTATGACAATGATGCGAGATGTCCCAAAGCTAATGGATACCCTCACTAAGAACCTCTAAACTTTCAAAACGGGGGTCTTTCGGGACCCCCTAATAACTACCATTTAGGGGGTATTCCAATGCAACAACTCGAAATGAATCTGTTCATGCCAACTGTCATCTACGAAACACAAACACTCATAAACAAACTCACAAAACTCTGTAAAAACGCGGAGATACCCAAGCACAAGCGAGTCTTCGCTAAAAAGCAAATCCAGCGATGTCTCAAACTACTGGAGTACCTCGATGAAAACTCAAGTGAACTTGTTCGGCACATCAGGCGAGAGAAGCATCACTACCCCAGTAAACCAATCAACCAAATCTATTACAACGAGGAACCCTGATCCCGCCACTATACACCGCAAAGCATCATTTGCGTGTATGGCAAGACTTAAGCCACGTCTCGCACGGCTCGGTATCTCTGACACAGACCTCTGGAAACACATCAAAGATTCCTTCAGCGTGTCCTCCCGGTCTCACCTTTCAGCAATACAATGGGCTATCATCTCCGCAAGACTCAACGCCGCTTACCGGGATCCGAAAATCCTCAAAGAAATCGTGGAGACAATCACCCCATGAAAATCAATGTCGAGTGTGAAGTAAACACCTGTCAGAACCGACTCTGGACTTACTATAGCCCGGTCCAAGACGCATTTGATGACAATCTCTGTGAATCGTGCTTACAGGAATTCCAAGAAAAAGTCGAAAAATGGGACAGGGAACTTGAACAACGCAATATCCAACGGAGAGCGCAAGAACGCGAACGCATGCGAAAGGCAGGCAAATTCAATGACCTCAACAACGATCTATAGAAAAACCAAGTGGCTCCGATTCGTCATAACCGATCGAAAGCCTAAAACAATCATTATGAGTGTCATCAATACAAGCGACCAAACGCTCGGACAAATTAGTTGGCACGGCCGCTGACGACAATATATTTTCGCTGTGTATCCGGGAATCATTTTCAATAACCAGTGTCTCCAGGACATCGCGGATGTCCTTACCGATCTAAACAACGAACACAAAAAGGAAAAATAATTCAGTGGCAACCAAGCAAAATTACCAATTCACACGGTTCTCAGAGGACCGAAACACCTACCTCATCTCGATCCGTCAGCAGAAGGTAATACCCGCACACGGGTCAAAGTTCCATTTCAAGTACCGGCGACACCAACCCGGACTACTTGAATCTTGGTGGCATCTGCTGCCCGGTGCATACTATCTCTTTGAATACTCCAAGTCCAAAAAGCAGTACACACTTCACAAAGTGCTGATCAAAGAGAGCGAAAAAGACTTCATCGAGGAACACCAGCTTGTCGAGTACATTCCCGACTGGCTACAACAACTTCTATCAAAGTTACCTGAATACGAGGAAGACAAATTCAATGCAGAACATGCAATTTACTCCACCAGCCGACGAGTACATCCTACAAGAAATAAAGGAGATGACCGCAAGGTACTGGCGTAAACGCCCACCAATGCCCGGCGAAATCATTACGGCTTCTACCGGGAGACGTAAGGAAACCCGCTTTGCGAAACTCAAAATCATCAAGGTTACCACGTGGAGACCCGGACAAATGGATGCCCCCACACTCCTTGCCAAAACGGGTTATACGCCACAACAGATCGCTGAGAAGGAAGGATACAAAAACTTCCCTGAATTCATGAATGCGTATACAGCATTAAACAAGCATCTTGATCCTTTCGATCCGAAGCGGACCCATTACTTTATAGAGTTTAAACTCGTAGAGGTTTTACGATGAAACACATTTTTGACAAAATCGCACTTGCCTTTCTATGGGCTGAAGATATAGCAAATATAGAAGGCATCCCCTCAACATTCAAATCTGTGGAATTCGAGGTTCACGCAGATGACGGAGTCGTTACTGTTACCATGACACGCAACGAGGACAAACTCCGACTCGTTATCGCGGCTCCCGACTGGAAAAAAGAAGTCATGGAAAAAAAAATTTCCGATGTCCGCCAAGATGGAATGCAAGGAATGATCCAAAAAGGTTTAGCAGCCAAAGTATGAAAACAACCAAAATCCAGTCTGTCTCTGAAATCAAAATCGGAGACAGACTCATCCTAAAAGGCTATACAAAATCAGGGTTCACAGCCGGTGCGACATTCAAAGTTACCGGTGAAATAAACGGATGGCTACAACTAAAAGCCGATACGCATATACCAAGCAGACACCCAGAATACGTTATCGCCGGTATCGAATACAGGAAGGACAGTTTCAGTCCAAAAGATTTTGAAAAAATAATAAGGGAATCGACATGAAATTCACAGAAGAAATGTCTCAAAGAATCATAGAACTCGATGCTATCTGCTTTCCACCACCAGAGCACTCATCTATCTCCGAGTTCAATGAAACAGAACTCTACGATAACCTCAAAGTATTCTCACTCTGCGATGACAAAGAAAATCTAATAGGTTACGCAGCATGGGGATGCCCCTGGAATAATGGAGTCATCTATCTCGCAAGATATGGTATTGCCCCTAAACACAGGAGACTCGGATTCGGGTTCTTACTCCTCACTTACTTCACATCTGAAATCCGAAAGTCCTACACAGGTTTCGTTTGGGCAGATGTCAGATCAGAAAACAGAACAAGCCGTCGCTTATTCCAAAAAGCCGGTTGGACAGAGTACGTCGAAAATGACCAAGAATTCGATGCTGAACCCGGAATTCGCGTCGTAAAAGAAATCAACGGATTACAGGTCGGAACACGAGGATACTAAATGATCAAAATATGCTGGAATTGCACTAAATGGAAAAAACAGTCTCAACGCATCGGACAGTGCCAGAAAGACAAAAGGACACGCCGGAGCAACGAAAGCTGTAAAAGTTTTACACCCCGAAAAAAAGCAAGGAGACAAAAATGATAGACCTTCACGCTACTGCTGACGCTGTTTTAGAGGCAATGCGCACCATGCCCACCACCAAAAAGTTTTCCGAAAACGCGGGGAACTGGATACCCCTCGACGGCCTCGAAAAACACATCCACAAAAACCGAAAAGAGACCAAGTTGTA